>WRLO01000016.1 GCA_009777575.1 Candidatus Cloacimonadota bacterium | reverse complement strand
GTGTTTTAATAAATTTTTTTTTTTTTTTTAATATTTTTTTTTTCTAATTTTTTTTTTCTTTCCGCCCGTCTCAACACAAAATTTTTCCCCCCCCCCCCCCCCCCCCCGAATAATTGCCTGTAAAATAAGAAGTTATGACACGATATCTTATAAGGTTTCCTTTTTTGTAGAAGAAATTTCCAATTTCCCAAACAGAAATCTCCGATTGCCATATTCCGCTCTCTCCCCCAAAAAGCTCGCCCACACTAATTCTTTTTTTTCAAAAAAAAGAATTAGTGTGGGCGAGCTTTTTGGGGGGGAATCAGTTGCGAAGGGCAAAATGTCTACCAAGCCATATTTCCTCCGGAAAATATGCGAAGAGAGAAACGTTTTTCTACCAAGCCATATTTCCTACGGAAAGTATCAGATTGGGGATGCATCTTTCTACAAAGCTAAAAATCTCTACGAGATGATATTATGAAAAAAAATAAAACATAGGAGAAAACTATGAAAAAAATACTAAAAAGATTTAGTATAATACCATTATTGGTATGTATTACCCAATTGTCTCTATATGGGTTCTATGTAGAGGCTGGAGGAGGAGTGTATTACGGGACCAGTCCGCTGGATGGGATGAGAGGCCCAGCTGGGCATGAATTGAAATATGTTGATCCATTACCAGGATTTGGAGGTGGTGTTAAATTGGGATTTGGACCACTAGTAGCTGACAATCTCTATATATTTAGCGAGTATTCATTTTATACTCAAAGTTTTTGGGTATATGAAAGATATAGAGAAGAATGGGGTATGGAGTCGGGTGGTGAAATAACAACATCGACTAGTCAGAATTTGTTAGGACTTGGGTTAACATATTACCAGCCATTAGATACTCGGGATGGTTCTATCTATTTCTCGACATCATATGGAGTATTGTCAGGTTCTTTTGATAATCTTGCTAGCAATAATTCATTTTCTATAGACACAGGAAGCTATTTCAAAGCATCTATGGGCTATAGTTTTGCTTCTGGATTATTATTAGGTTTGAGTTTTTCAAATCACAGCATCAGCATACCAAAGATAGCGATAGACCAGTCGTCATCGATATTTGGAATTAATGTAGGATATGCGCTGCGTTCAAAACGTAATCTCTTTCCAGAGATTAAAACTCAGCGTGAAAGTGCCGCTAGAACTCGTAGTGATGCACAATTACGAGGAAATATACATGATGCCGTGACACAGGCAATCAATCAATCAATAGGTTCTATCCCTGCGAACTCTCGATTTGTAATTCAGCTTGTTGGTGTAGAGCGAAACTTAACAGATGATATAGTCTTTGCCATAGAGTCTAATATGCTGAGTCGAAGTTTTAGTGTCGTCAGTATGGAAGACTTGGATAGAATCATAGAGCAACAAAATATCACAAGAGGACAAGAATTCGATAGAAATGCAAGAGCAACTATCGGAAGATTTACTGGGGCTGGTTATATTTTGGACACAAGATTTGTTACATCTGGTGGACAACGATTTTTACAGATAAGGATACTTGATATGACTACGGCGGAAGTAAGAGGAACAGGTCGTGGAAACCTGTAAATAATAGAAGAAGGAGTAAAAAGATGAAAAAAGTCATTTTATTTATTGCATTAATTTTATGTATATGCTACCCTGTCTTTGCAGAAATTGATGCAGATAAGCTTGAAAAAGCTGTAGAAGATGCAATTTATTATGCATTTGAAGCTGTTCCAGCGAGATCGAGAATTGCTATAGTTCAAGTTTCAGCTCGGGACAGAAATGTAAGAGATTTCGTTCAAGGCGCTCTTGAAGTCGAACTAATGCGACATGAAAATCGATACATCGTAGCAGAAAGGAGACAAATGGATCAAATCATGAGCGAGAGACAGATTACTGTAGGCACGGAAATTGATGAGAATACAGCGATTGCTATAGCTCGTCAAGCAAATGCTGGTATAGCTTTGACAGCTCAGGTAACTGGCGAAGGCAGTCTTCGTAGATTGCGTTTACGAGTGTTAAATGTTCAAGAAGGCATTCTTGTAGGGGCAGCTGCTGAGCCATTTTAAAGGCAGAAAATTTGTTATAAAGAGACAAGGTTATCCTTGTCTCTTTTCTATATCTACCATTCTACAATTTAGAAGAGTAATATTTTAAGAGAATGAAAATCATATTAGTTTTTTATATAAATTTATATATTTATAAAGAGGCAATATAATGAATTCGAAATATTAGTTGACAAAATTAAGAAAATAAAAATTATGTCTAAAAAATAAAAAAATTGTCTTTTTTTGCTTAGGTTCAAAAAAGGATTTTCAAGAAGAGATAGATATTATAATGAGAAAATGTAATTATCTATACCTTTCTTGAGGAGGAATGTTTATGCTAAAACAAAGAGTTTTGGGATATGTTAGTATTGTGTTTGCGTTTGTTGTTCTATTCGCAATTGTTGGTTGTGAAGTTACCGTAGAACCGCTACCCATACCAGTAACTTCATTATCCTTCAATCCGACTTCTGCTACTCTTGATGTGGGTGAAACACATGTTATAAGTTTCACTATTTCACCCCCAAACGCTGACGACAAGCATATTACTTGGACTAGTAACAATCCGAGTATAGCTTCTGTTGCTTCAAATGGTACTATTACAGCTAATTCATCAGGAATAGCTACAATCACTGGTGAGACTAGAAGTGGCGGGCATACTGCTAACTTTACAGTCACCGTCAGAAATGTTCAAGTCACTGGGGTTACAGTGAATCCCATTAATCAGACTTTAACCGTAGGTCAAACTTTTACTATTGTTCCAACTGTAATTCCAAATAATGCCACAAACAAAGAAGTAACTTGGCACAATAGCAATGAAGCAGTCGCTTCGGTTACTACTGGTGGACTCGTTACGGCACTGTCGGCAGGAAATACCAGAATTACGGTCAGAACAGTTGAAGGTCAATTTGAAGCATACTGCGATGTGACAGTCACTTCTACAGATACTGGTGTTATACCGCCACCTGACTGGGTAGACTTGTATGGATATCGTTTTGTAGAATTGTATTGGGAAGCAGTTAATTCTCGTTGGGAATACTGGATACTCTACAATAGTGCAACTGCTATGAACAATACTTCTCTTTCCTTGAGAGTTAACAATCAAGCAGTTGTCGAACAAGGTGTTGAGTTGAATGCAAGCAATACAGAATGGTTTTCTTATGGCTACATTCCTGTTACCCTACCCGGTGGTATCAATGTAGATGTGCAGCTTACTACACCGGAAGGCGTTTCAAACATTACTATGTCCGTTCCACATCAACCATTAGTCTCCAGCACTACGCCCTCTGTTTTTAATCCAACCCAAAATTTTACCATAAATTGGAACATTACGGCTGGAGGTGCTGATTTACAATGGATTGACTTTTGGGCTGGTGCACAAAGTGTTCATCCTGACGATTTTGATTTATATCTTGTCTATTTAAGAAATGATATTAGAAATCATACTATGCCTGCCTCAACTTTTGCTCCAAATCAAAATAGATATGAATTTTGGGTCGTTAATACTTCAAACAGAGTTGATAGAAATACTCTCTTTTTGATTACGAGAGAAGATTATCGAGGAAACCTTGGTAGATCTACTAGAATGGGAAATCAAAACAGAAGAGAACGTTTTATCAGGATGAGAGAAGCGTTGATAAATTCGTAACTATAGCTGTTGATAAATACCACCTTCTAAATAAAAATCATATAAAAGAGATTATTATTGGAGGGTGGTTTTATTATGTTTTAGGGCTATTAAATTTTTCTCCCTAAAAACACCTTTATACTAATCCTCATTTAAAATGTAGCTCGAACTTTCTAATTCAAGTATATATCAATCGTCAGATGGAAATCTGAAGTTACTCTCTAAATGAGGATTAGTATTAGTAGTGTTTGAGGCAGGGGGGGGATATAAGTGTCAACTTTTCTAAAAAATGAAGAGAGCACAGAGTTTTTTTCCCTACAGATGCATAGAGATACACAAAGAATTATATGAACTCCCTCAGCAATTACTCTATTTACAACAATTTCTCTGCGTACTCAGAAAATATCTGTGGTATTTTTAGTTGACACATAATGGGGGGATATTGTGGTGGATTTCCTATCTATTCAAAAAATCCTTCGTCTGCCAGTTGTCTTTCTACAAATCTTATGACAGTCATTTGATAATCATTATAATCCATATTTCTATATCTTTGATGAAAAGTAAATATTTCGGGATCTATTTCTGAAATTTGAATATCTGTGATGATATTTTCAATTGATTCGATTTCCTGTTCGTATTCAGGATTCTGAGTATCTCTTAAGCCATAATCTACTCTTTTTACTACATATCCAGAATCTTCGAGCATTTCTACGAGTTGAGAAACAGGATCAAGTTGAATACCAAGAGCCTCAAAATATCTTTCTCTATTACCTTTGAAGATTTGTTCTATCTGTTTTATATTTAAAGGATTTATTTCACGGTCAATTCTTTCTTGCAAGTCCCTGCTTATCCAAATTTTTTGGATTACCACATCTCGATTGAATACATGGAATTCATAAGCTTTATAACCAAATATATTTAAGGTATCAATAGTAGTGAAATGAGCTCTCATATTTCTAAATAAAGTATTTGTTGCATCTGCCACAAGCTGTCTTCTTTCGTCATCAAAAGCTCTTATGTCTGAGGTTATTTGAGCTTCATTTTGTCTTTGTGAATAATTTTTAAAGGTCTCATAATCTACAGTAGTGTAAATCCTTAATGGATGATGGATGAGGGTTAGTTCAAAGCTATTAAAATCCCAAATCGATACAATTCGATCATTGTGGATTTCTGCAAAAATGTTTTCATGGTATAGCTCTTTCGATTCTATGCCTGCTTCTGAACGCGATATTATAATAGCAGAAAAAAGGCAGTGGATCCATAAGAAAACACATAAAATTAAAAAATAAAATCGCATAATAAATCCTTTTTTATTGAAGAGAAAATCGCCCCTCACCTCAAACACCAGCTATTGGGTTTAAGATGAGGGTTAAATATTCTCAATAGTTTATCGCATACTCCAACATCTCTTCCATAGTTCTATATCTATCAAAGAGTTGCATTGCAGTAGTCAACTGAGTATCTATAGGGATAGCAACTTTATAACCCTCAGTATCCCCAAACTTTCGACTGATAATGTCCCTCGTGAGTGAAACCTCGATAAAAGCCATAGAACTATCCGCTTCAGCATCGGTAAATTCTAATCCTTTAGTTTCGCCAAAGGCAAGAAAATCTGCAATCATATCTGAATCAGGTCGGAAATCGATTTCTATTTCATCTCGATGATTAGTAAAATATTCCATTGAATATTCAAAGAAGAGATTCAATCGTCTGATGTCTCTTTCCAATCTGCTCATCAAAGTCCCTTCTATTTCAATATCAGGGATAATACCACCACCACCTATCACTTGTCTACCATTAACGGTGTAATATATATTAGATTCATTGGCTCTTTCGATAGCTTCTATTTCTTCTTGGGATATATCTTCGCCGCGCATTAAACGATCATTTAAATCTTTATGAATACTTCTTCCAGATTTTATGTAGTATTTTGAGATTGTGACTCTCATTCCATAATTATCTCCCAAGGGAATGACTGATTGCACAGAGCCTTTTCCAAAAGAAGGCATTCCAACAACTACACCTCTATCCCAGTCTTGTAAAGAACCTGCAAATATCTCTGATGCGCTGGCACTTGCTTGATTTATCATTGTCACTACAGGATAATTCGCTCTCATCCTATTGTGCATTGTGTTATACTCACGATTGGTTCCACGGGCTCTGCCACGAGTAAAGACGACCAATTTATTTTGTCCGATAAATTCATTAACTGTGTCTACAGCCTCATTTAATAAGCCACCAGTGTTTGACCTTAAATCTATGATCAAACCTTCAATGCCTTCAGCTTCAAGATCATCGAGTGCTTCTCTTAACTCGTTGGTTGTATTCGCATTAAATTCTCGGATACGAATATAACCTATACCATTGTCTAAAACAAAAGCATAAGGAACACTAGTTAGACGAATAATCTCACGAATTATGTCAAATTCCAGCAAACCTTCCAAACCGGGCCTTTCGATACCTATCACAACTCTTGTGCCAGGTTCACCACGCATTCTGCTGATAACATCATCGGTTTGCATTCCCACTACATTGACACCATCAACTTCAACAATTTTGTCTGCGGACTGAATACCCATTTTATATGCTGGAGTGCCTTCGATAGGGGAAACGACCACTACATAGTCTCCCTGCCGATCTATTGATATCCCTAAACCTCCAAAACCGCCTTGGGTCAGGTCTGTCAGCCTTCTAAATGCTTCACGCCTCAAAAATCCTGAGTTCGGGTCTAAATCTGAAAACATGCCATCAATAGCACTAGTAACCAAGTCTTGTAAAGTTGCTTCGTGACTAGTATCTGCAAGTAACATTAATAATTCATCCTGAAACAGCCTCAAATAGCTCTGCATCTCTTGCTGTGGATTAAAGCCTTGATTACTAATATGTTCAAAGTTTACTCTAAACCTCTCGTTACTGATATAAGTAGAATCTTGCTCTACTAAATAGTCATACATTCCTACAATTGCGTTCTCGATAAGATCTCTATTGGATAGCTCTTCAACATAATTCATCCGGATTTGATGAAAAGCTTGAACAAATAGATTGATGTAAGTGAATAATTCTTGTTGATTGTGTTGAGTTTGAGCATTGGCGAGTGATGTATTGAAAATCACACTCCCAGCAATAAACCACAAACAAATAAGAGCATAAAACACCAATTTGTTCCTAAAAATTGATTTTATCATTTCTCCTCCTGTTCTGTTTCGTCATCGCGTAATTTGACGAGATAATTTGCTAGTATTTTTTTTATTTTTTTATGTATTTTTTGAGCTTCTGCCCTACCATCTAAAACAAAATGTTGCTCTTTTCCCTGCGAAATTTCTAGAAAAGCCTTCCTAACATCATTATGAAATTCAAGGCTTTCCGTTTCTATCCTATCCAATTTTTTTCCTTTTAATCTTTCTTGAAATGTTTCTATAGGTATATCAAGAATGAAAGTCATATCCGGTTTTATTCCCCTTGTAGCAAAAAAGTTGATTTTTTTTATCATTTCTAAATCAAGTTTTCTGGCAGCGCCTTGATATGCTATCGTCGAGTCTGAATATCTGTCACAAATCACTATTTGATCTTTTGTTAAAGCTGGTATAATCCATTGGACTGTATGTTGATTTCGTGATGCCAGATATAATAAAAGTTCTGTCTCTGAAGTCATTTCTTTGTTCTCAGGGTCAAGCAAGATATCTCTGATTTTTTCACTTATGACAGGACCACCCGGCTCTCTTGTAACAAATACTTCATATCCACAAGACTCCAATGCCTCTTTTAATAAATTGACTTGGGTAGTTTTTCCACTTCCTTCGATACCCTCAAAGGTGATGAAATAATTTGTTCTTAAGAGGTATGATAAAGAATGGTTAATGGGGCGTAGATGATTATCAGTATTAAAACTTCCGTCTTTATTAAAACGCCTCCGCAGAGCCTTTTCTACAAAATATATTGTTCCAAGCATTGGCACTGTTTGAGCTACTGTTACTATGCCAGCCATTTTTCCTACTGCGTTATCATCTTTTCCAAATACAAATAACATAGCAATCAAAGATAAAGGTAAAAGTATCAATCCCAACCAATACCATAAATGTCCACAATAAATATGTGCAAATTTCCAAGTGTCGAGATTTTTCATTGACATTGAGCTTCTGTATCCAAAAGCAATATTTATTTCTTCAGGTTTTCCTTTTTTAAAATAAGCACCAAAGCCTATCATTATTAATGGCATTAAAAAGCATACCGCTAACATAAAATACCAATATATCATGAAAACCTCTTTAATAATAATTCAAAATCTGCTTTTACCATATTCCAAGTGTCCTCAAGATTAACAACTAACATCTTCATCTTTTCCCATTTTAATTCTGTAGCATAAGTATATCTTCCCACATGTCTAAAACCTAAAAAACTATCCATTGACATTCGTAAATCAATCCTTATAAATGATATTTTTTTTGAATTATTTCCAAACATTGCTTCAAATAATGTTCTATGCCATTTAATATCCTTTTGTATGCTATCACCAATTAATTTGAGCAATAGGAGACTGATACTTTCCACACCATTATAAAATGATTGTATTGTCATTGAGGCTGTTGAAAGTAGCTCAAAATCTTTTTCTCTATAATTGCAAGATTCTAAAAAAGGTTTAGCTACATTTAACAATTGTTCTAATCTGGAGATTTCTTTATTTATAGCATGAAATGTATCATTATTCAATTTCTACTACCTCATTTATGCTTGTTAAGTATAAAAATAAGTCTTGATAATCATTCAAATCTATGATTTTTACATCAGTGTCTATTTCAATATATATTTTCCCACATAAAGAATAATACTTATCTTCTGCAAGTCCCAGTATCCCAAGATTTATGTCAGAATTGTTATGTATTTTCCCAGTCAGCATTGAACCAAATAGATAAACGGCTTCACATCCACCTTTTTTAAGTATCTGGACTGCTTTTTCTATATCTTTTTTATACTTTGAAGGAATATTCAAGTCATTGATGTCCATTGTCGGAACTTGCTCTGTTTCTTTATGTCCTAGAGATACATTCTCTTCGGGCATCAAAACATGGACAGATGCAGATGACTGTGCTGCTTCTATATCATAGTGTCCACTTCTGTTTGCGTTCTCCATACCCCATTCTCCTTTAAATTATAGTGTCTTTCTTGTAAAACTCATCATTTTTCTCAGGGTATTCTACAAGATACTGTAAACCACGACTTTCCTTTCGGATAAGTGCCGACTTAATTATTAGTTTTGCCACTATAGCCATATTTCTTGTTTCCACAACTTCTTTTCGGACATTGTTGTGATGATAAAAATTGTCTATTTCTCTATACATTATGTCAAGTCTATTTTGAGCATATTTCAATAGTCTTCTAGACCTACTTATACCAACATAGTTTTGCATCGTATGTTTCATTATTTCTCGATTGTGGGCAATTACCACCCATTCATTTTCATTAAAACTTCCTACCTGTCTCCATTTAGGTATAGATGGGAAAACTATTTTATCTAAATTAGATTGATGATTTGCAGCTCGTAGCGAGGTCACAACTGCCTCTAATAATGAATTTGAGGCAAGTCTATTGGCACCATGAAATCCAGTACATGCAACTTCTCCAGAAGCAAATAAATTTTGAATATCTGTTTCACCATCGATAGTTGTCAACACTCCACCGCAAAAATAATGAGCAGCTGGTGCTACTGGAATAAAATCTTTTGTAAAGTCTATCCCCATTTTTTGACATTTTTTATCTATATATGGAAAATGCGTTTTGAGCTTGTGATGGTCTACATTTGTTGCATCTAGATAGACATATCTTTCATCCCGTATTTTTAATTCAAAGTCTATTGCTCTTGATACTACATCACGAGGTGAGAGATTTCCTAACTCATGATATTTTTCCATAAATGAAGACCCATCTTGGAGTCTCAATATTGCTCCTTCACCTCTTAGAGCTTCAGTTACTAAAAAAGTTTTTTTGTCAGGGGAATAAAATGCCGTAGGATGAAACTGTATAAACTCCATATTCGCTACTCTGGCACCTGCCAATCTTGCCATTGCAATGCCATCACCGGTTGCTATTTCTGAATTTGTATTGTGTTGATATACCTGACCAGCACCTCCTGTTGACAGCATTGTTTTATTGGCGACATAAGCTATTATTTTATTCTCTTCTATATTTAAGACATAAGCTCCCCAACAAGTAATTCTTGGGATAAATCCTTCGTTTTGTAAAATATGGTGTTGAGTTATTAAATCAACTGCTATATGATTTTCATAAATATCTATATTTTTGTTTTCTTTACAAGTTTTTATCAGAGCTTGCATTATTTCATGACCAGTAGAATCTGCTGCATAAGCCACTCTTTCTTGCGAATGTCCACCTTCTCGGGTCAGACTCAAACTTTCAAAACTTCTATC
The DNA here is from genome assembly GCA_009777575.1 of Candidatus Cloacimonadota bacterium. Classification (GTDB taxonomy): domain Bacteria; phylum Cloacimonadota; class Cloacimonadia; order Cloacimonadales; family WRIO01; genus WRLO01. Next base: position 40,558 of record WRLO01000016.1, on the reverse strand, counting down.
ATTTTCAGACAAAAGTCCTTCTGCGTTTTGATTGTTTCGGGTTGTTTCTTTTTTGGTAAACTTTGTCCCTATCCTTAATAAAAATTGAATTGCTTCAGGACCTCCTTTTACAATCTTTTCTATGACTGGTATTTTTCCAAGTTCGACACCCGCTTTATAGGTATCTTGTATATGGTTTTCAAAACTATCATGGTCGTTTAATACTGCAGCAATACCTCCTTGAGCGTAGTCAGTATTACAATCACTGAGCTTATTTTTACTGATAACTGCTACCTTCCCATGTTTTGATACTTCTATAGCATAAACAAGACCTGCAATACCAGAACCTAAAACCAAAAAATCGTATTTTATCATCGTTCTTCCCGAAAAAATTATTTATCCAATATCATCTTTTTATCGTTGATTTCAAACCCCATAACCACAGAATCTTCGGTAGGATTTTCATAATATGCTTTTCTGTTATACAAAGGTTTAAATCCAATTTTTTTGTAAAGAGAGATAGCCTGATGATTACTTTCACGAACATCTAAAAAATATTTATCATATTTTAAATTATGGCTTTCTATGATTTTAGATATTAATTGAAAACCCAGACCTTTTCCTTGATATTCTGGTAGAATAGCAATATTTAGTATGGTATATTCATCTAAAGTTTCCAAACCTAAAAAAAAACCAATGATTTGAGGAGCTATTTTCTCTTTTGTAGTATTTTTTTCATTACCTATATTTATGACAGACAAAACAAAGCATTCATTATGTTTTAAAGAATCCTCAAAGAATTTAAAAATCCACGGGTCTGGAAAACATTTTTTCTCAATTTCATATACTGGATTTAAATCATCATAAACCATTTTTCTTAGGTCAATCACAATATCAGAATTATGATATATGAAGTCCATTTCAATACTCCAATACCTGTCCAATTCGGATGTTGACATGCTCTCTTCCATTTCTCACTACTACTTGTAAATTGTTTCTACTCACCAAATGATTTTGAGATACTCCCAAACTTCTGGCTATTCCACCAATTGTATCTCCAGACTTAACTGTATATCTCTGCGTATCACCGCTCTGTTGAGATTGATTTGTGCTTTCGGAAACTGACGAACTTTCAGCAGAAACTGTAGAAGTGGCTGATGTCGATGCCTGTCCAGACGACCTTCCAGATTGTAAATTTAATACCTGACCCGCATAAATCATATCACCGCGTATATTGTTCCATCTTCGGATATCATTTGCTGTGACTCCATATCTGCGAGCTATCGTCGATAGGGTTTCGCCTCTTTGAACCCTATGTTGAGTAGCATTTCCTGTTATAAACGGAGCATTATTTTCTACTGCAAGCCTTCTTACTGCGACTTCCAGTTTTTCAGGATCCGGAATAGCTTCTATAGGAATCAATATCTCATGGTCACCCGGTGGTATAACAAGATGATTTATTTCAGAAAATCTCCCTGATCTAGTCCGTGAAATATTTATCCAAGGATTCAATTCCCAGATTTGCCGTGTTGTTGTTCCTTTTGCTATTGCCCAATCTGCAAGGTCATGAAAGCCATTGACTTGGACTTGCACAAGATTTGCTGTTTCCAAAAGTGGTGGCATCCGCTCGAAAGGTTCGTCGAATATCAGATGTTCAAACTCAAATATCATTTTTGTAGCAATAGCTCTCCATATATATTGATTTGTTTCTTCTACCCTCATTATCAAAGATGAAAAATCACGACCCTGTTGTTCTCGGATTGCTCTTGATACTCCTCCAACACCGGCATTATAGGACGCTAGCGTCACTAACCAATCGTCTACTCCTAAAGCATTTAATTGATTGTGTGCTTGAATCAGATACCTACATGCTGCATCTGTAGCTTTAAATATATTCCTTCTTTCATCAAGATATGAATTTATGGTCAGATTAAATGATCGTGCCGTTGCTGGCATAAATTGCCATATCCCAGCTGCTCCTGCTTGAGAATATGCCATATAGTTTAGATTGCTTTCTATCACTGCTATATATTTTATATCAGGATGAATATTATACTGGGACAAAACTGAATCAAACAAATCCCAATAAATGCCACTCCTAGGGATAAATTGATGAGCTCTTCTTACCTCGATATTATAAATGTTCTGAAGCATACTTCTTACTCTATCATTTGATAAATCTATTTCTACTCCTGCAAATGTATATCTCATTGGGATTTCAAATCCATCATTGATAAATATTCTCGATGAATTGAACTCTAACTCGTTTCTCAATGAATCCATAGTTACTATCAAATATTCTATGCTCGAATATAAGGATTCAATATAATTGTCCCTTTCTGATAATTTCGTGTATAAAGAGTCTACATCAGTGACTCCGAGATAATCTCCTCTATAAAAAGATAATTGTTCATCATCTCGAAGACGATTCGATGAACAAGAAAAAAAGATAAAGAAGAAAATAATGATTGATATTTTGAGTAAAACACCTGTATTTTCCTTTATCTTATTCATAAAATTAATTTTTTCCATATTATTCACCACCTAAGGATTATTGTGATTGAACCATATTTTTGAAAGGTTGTTTTTTGTCAATAAAATCTTGATAATCAATATAAGCGAAAATGATAAGTTATCGTAGTGGCGGCATGATAGTTCGACCCCAAAGTCGCGGAGGCTTCGTGGTATTTTACGGATTTCATGATTTTATATATCATCTCTAATGTGTCTCAAATAAACGGTATAAGTTTAGCACTTAGTAATGGGGGATTAAGGAGGGAGTTGTTTTTATTTTTGATGATGATGGGGTATAATGGACGATTCTAAGATAGCAGAAGAATCTGTAACTCTATATATTTCAATGGAATTGAGATTCTTCGCTCTGCTAAGAATGACAAAGTTTTTCATTATGCGACAACCTGATCTCATACAGACAGGTGTATATAAAACACCACTACATATATACCCAATGAATTATCCAAACACTTTTTCCCAAATATCCATCTCCAACCCTATTTCTAGCTGGCAGTCTGAACATATTGGTAGGTTATCTCCTGATATAGATAATTCTTTTAGGGGTATTTCAGTGGCACAATTTAGGCACTGGACTTCTTTTTCTTGTTTTCTTGTATTTATCAAGCTAAACATGCATTGTAAGATAGGTTGATATTCTTTATCAGAGTTGATAAAATTTTCTTTTTCACTCTCACGCAAATAACTCGCGTATTTTTCAGAGCTATACAATTTACTATAAAATCTAAAGGCTAATTTAACAAGAAAATCTACTTTGATTTTTTCTATCACCAATTCCGGGTTTTTGACTTGCAATATACCTTGATTGATAATCAGTTGATCAATATAGTCCTTTAGATATTTTATATGAATATTTTCTAAAGCCATATCTCTTAAAATTCCAATAAGTCTATCAATCCATCGGCTATGCTTTCTATCACTTCTCTTGAATTGTAATAACCATTCTCGACTTTTGTTTTGATTTGATCAATCTTTGCCCAGTCTAGGTTATTTTCTGTATCAAGTTTTGTGAGTTCTGGAACATATTTTTCTGCTTTCATACGCACCTCAATAGTTTTCCTCAAAGCTGCTTCGGGAAATATTTCATCGATGACTTTACCGGCAACTTCTCTGTTACTATAGAAATCTTTATCAATTTTTTCTTGAATCCCTATTAAGTTACTCCTATTGATTTCGTCCATTTCTTTCAATTGATGCAGGGCATTTTGAAGTATTACTTCTATCTCCTGCAATCGCTTTGCATCTTGCGAAAAAAAGACACTATCTTCCAGATTTGCCTTTTTAACTTCATTTGGCTTTACATTTTCCTTCTTCCCTGAAGTAGCCTCGTTCACACGATTTTGCATGATATTACGGCTTTGAAGGTCATTATTTATTCTATCAATTGCCATTTTATCCTCCTTGGGCTACTAAAAAAAAAATACTCTTTTTTGTCAAGAGAAATTCTCAAACTATTTTTCGGATACAATTTTGTGCTTGTTCCATCTTGCTGATACTTTGAGCTTCTTGAAACTCCGGATTCTTTATTACTTCCTCAAAAGCTGAATGTAAGCTCTCTAGGATTTGAATAGCTCTGTCTATTTTTTCAGTGCTATTTTCAAAATTTGCTTGGTTTAAAAACCTGTCTAAGAAAAGATACAATGACTTCAAGTTTTTTGCTATTTCTCCACCTTTTTGCATATCAAGGGATACATTCAATTCATCCAATATGTTCAAGGCTTTGGTAAAATATTTACTTTTATTTTCGTAATCTTTTTTTTCCATATACATTTTTGTTTTATTCAAAAATGTTATTGCTCCTGAATAAAGCATGACTACTATCTTACCTCGATTGGTTGTGTTTAACTCTACTTGACGATAGGCTTGATATCTATTGTCCATTTATTCCTCCAAAGAAATTTATGCTCCAGATGGTAGCGATCTAATTTGTTGTTGTAAACGCTCCATTTGACCATTCCAATTTCCCATATTTACTTCTAGTCTTGCAAATCGCATCTCTAATCTTTTTTTAACTTGCAACACTCTCATGTATTCTCTTTCTATTCTTTTATCTATGTTCTTAATTATACTTTCGTAATTTCTTTCAAGAACTTTAGTTATTCCTGTAGTTTCGTCAAATAATTTATTTATTTCTTCGTCAAAAGTCTTACCTTTTCCATCTCTAACTGTTACTGTAAAAGATTTTACATCATCAGAGCCAGACATTTGGACATTATTAATTATCATATTTCTTGCACCACCTACATGAATGGAAAAACTCATTCCATCTTCGGCTATACGAATTTCTCTAGGTTCATTACTGGGATCGCTTGTATAGGTCTGATTCGTAGTAGGATCGAACATTGTGACACTTGATAACTTGCCTTCAGGTGTATATTCGACATTAAAGGTGTAGTTTCCGGATAAATAATCATCCAAACCCATTATTCCCGGTTCTATACTAAATCCACGCGTACTGATAGATGCTTCACTATCTGCTGCAAATAATCTCACTACATCGCGCTCATTATTATTCAATGCTTCTATAAATTCAGCCCTATCAAAATCAAGTCTCCGCGTTAAATGATTTGATTCCAATCCTACTTGAGTGAGTAAGGAAAAAACATCGCCATCTGCATCAAATCCTGAAGCTCGAGCACCAATAAATGATCTTAAGGCTGAACGGAGCATATTCACTGCATAGTTACCGACGAGAACCCCAGCAGCATGCATATTAGCGTCACCTTCTTCATCTAAAACTACTTTAGTTATCTCATCTATATAATCAAGTATTGAATTATATTCATCTACGAATGCTTGGACTTTGTCTGCCATGTCTTCATGGTCTGTGGTTATATTAAAAAGTGTAGTCCCAGTGTCTTTTATTCTGATGGAAGCACCATCTACTAAATCAGTTATTAGGTTTGTGCTTCTTTGAACCCATCTTCCAGAATCATTTAAACTAACAACAGCGTTTGTTGCCTGTCTATTTATGTGAAAATGCTCATCACTCCATATAGGGTCACCATAAGTGGTATCATTGCCTATCTTTATCTGATTTGCAGCTCCACTATCATTACCTGTTAAAATGAGAGAATATCCTCCTTTTCCATCGTTCAATAAAGAGGCTTTTACGCCCGGATTATCGGGACTTTCATTGATCATCCATACCAATCTTTCTAATGTTGTGTCTGCGGAAACTGCTATAACATGACTTTCACCTGCATAAGTATAAGAAAATGTGCCTCCCTCAGCAAAGGCTAAATCTGTAATTCTATTCCATTTTTGGACACTTTCTATTTGAGCAGATTGGGCTAAGCCTTTATCCTGACCAAGTTGTATGTCAGGGGCATAGACATTCAAGGTAAATCGTGTATTTGCTCTTAGTTCGGTGCGATCGAAATCATCAGGTAATTTCAGAGTTATTCCTTGCATGACATCAAATTCATCTCCAGCCTCAGCGCCATCTGGGATTGTGATTACTCCAACTCTTCCTTCTTGAGGATCTTCCCATCTAATACGGATTTCGTTTGTTTCTGTTCCAGAATTTTCAACTGTAAATGAGATCATTTTTGAAACATGACCGGTGTATTCACCACCTACTGTCAATGATTCAAATGTTTCAGATTGATTGTTGGAATTATTGGTTATAAAAGAACTATCCATCGATGTTTTCTGGAATGATAATTCGGTAGTATCTTCTATAATCTTTACACTACCATTTTGACCTGCAGTATTTGAGGTCATTACTAAACGCGATACTGAACCAACTGTTTCTATACTTGCAGTAACATGAGAGCCATGTTCATTATTAATTAAGCCAACTAATTCATTCAAAGTCAATGGGTCATCTTCAAGAGATAAATCAATATCCAATCGTCCACTATTTCCCACAGAAAAACTTAAAATACCTGTATTTTCTACCAATGGAGGATTAGCTACATCGTCAATACGAAATCCAGTGCTTCCTATCCTATGATTTACTTGTCCAGCAACATCTAGCTGGATATTGCCTATATTGGCACTGCTATCTACTGTTATATCTGCGACACGAGTATCAGTTGAGCTTGCTAAGCGAGAAATAAACGAGCTCGCTATTCTCAGACTATTATTGACAGTCTGCAAAGAACTCACGCGCGAGCTTAAATCACGGAGAGTGTCAATCTTGACTTCCCAAGTCTTTCTCCATTCTTCAAGCTTTTTTGCCTGAAATCGCTCTGCATCGAGCATCTGAGTAATCAACTCATCAAAAGGTATTCCCGATGCTAATCCAGAAATTTTTAAATCACCTGACATCATTCCTCCAATATTATTTTCGGTATATTGCAAAAATTCTTTAACTACATACGAAAATTTTTCTTATGTTAACACAATATGTCAGTATACAAGCAATATCAGTGCCAAAGTTTTTTTTAACTCTTTTTATTTTCTTCTGTCTTAAAACATTCCTTACATGTCTTTATGGTTTGCTCGTCAATCTTCGTTTCACGAATCACTTTTATTCCTGTTCTTTTGCACAATGGACAAGTAGAACGACCTCTCGAAGGTAAGGTTTTCAAGGTTTTTCCTCTATTAGGTTTTGCCATAATTAATCTCCTATTTTTATTGAAAAAATCCATTTTTTTTTTTTTACTATTTCTGTCAACAAAAAAATTCTAAGGCAATTTGGCTGTATGAGAAAAATAAATATCTTATATAAAAATTTATAATGGTATTTATTGGGGTTGTCGAATAGAGTAAAATTTCTATTATTCTGAGAGGAGAGAAGAATCTAAATATAATATTTTGTCATTCTGAAGGAAATGAAAAATCTCAAATCAACTGCTATATATAGAGTTGTAGCTTCTTCACCTCGCTCTGTATGACAAATAATACTTTTTATGTGTCAAACACTAATAATAATTTTCAAAATTATTTTTTCATTCAATACAAAAAATTAATAAAAATTTATTTTAATCATAACTAATTATTATTTGTATAGTTATAAACATTTAAAAAAATAATATATATTTTTTTATTGGAAAAATCACTTTTTATTTGACAAAATAACCTACTTGAAAAAAATGGCTACTATTGACGCGAGGTGGAGCAGTTGGTAGCTCGTTGGGCTCATAACCCAAAGGCCAGAGGTTCAAATCCTCTCCTCGCTACCATAATTATATATGTGGCGGCATAGCTCAGTTGGTTAGAGCGTCGGAATCATAATCCGCAGGTCCGGGGTTCAAGTCCCTGTGCCGCTACCATTTATATAAGCGCCAGTAGCTCAGCAGGATAGAGCAGCAGCCTTCTAAGCTGCGGGTCAGGGGTTCGAATCCCTTCTGGCGTGCCATTTTCTTGTGGTGGCTGTAGTTCAATGGCAGAGCAACGGATTGTGGTTCCGTATGTTGCGGGTTCAAATCCCGTCAGCCACCCCACTAAATTTACTGAACAAAGGGAGAGCCAATTTGGTCTTTCCCTTTTTTTCTAAAGAATTTTAAAAATAAGGCAGTTAAGTAATAAAGGAGTTTTTATGATATATAATATTGGTTTATGTCAATTTAGACCAACTTTACTTAAAAAACAAAAAAACCTTGATACAATGTGGAAAATGGTCGAAGGCATCAAAGCAGATTTGATTGTCTTTCCTGAGCTTTCGACCTCTGGATATGTGTTCAATAGCAGAGATGAGGTTTTTTCTATAGCCGATGACTTTGAAAAAAGTGATACCACAGCGATGTTTCTCGAATTGTCAAAAGAGAATGATACATCTTATGTGATAGGGTTTCCAGAAAAATCAGACAATTTTCTTTACAACAGCTGCATGTTGATAAATCCTGATGGAAGTAAATATTTATATCGTAAAACCCATCTATTTAATGAAGAAAAACAATGGTTTGAACCCGGTAATCTTGGATTTGTTGTAGCAAAAGGCAAAAAAGAGGTTAATATCGGTTTGATGATTTGTTTTGATTGGATGTTTCCTGAATCTGCCAGAACATTGATGCTGAAAGGGGCTACAATCATTGCACATCCAAGCGCTTTAGTCTTACCTTGGTGTCAACAAGCTATGCTCACCAGATCGTTGGAAAACAGAATTTTTTCTATAACCGCAAATCGTATAGGAACAGAAATAAATGGAGAAAAAGAATTTTTATTTACCGGCATGAGTCAAGCTGTTTCTCCTCTCGGAGAGATATTATTTAGGCTCGAAAAAGATGATGAAAAAGTTCAGATTGTTGAAATTGATACAGATAAAGCAAATGAAAAGAACCCAACACCTTTTAACAACATCATTACAGATAGGAAGCCGGAATATTATATTTAAAATATATTAAGACCCACTTTATAACTTCAGATTAGGAGATTATATGTCAAATATCGAAAAAGAACTTACAGCAAAAGAAAAATCAGAAATCAAAACCAGCTCTACAAACAAACCCCAAGAAACGCCAACCCAAACAGAAATTATTATTGAAAAAGGTAAACATGGATTTGAGATTCAAGAAACAAGATTTGTAAAAGAACTCAATGCCAATGTATATATGTATAAACACAGTAAGACAGGTGCTAGGCTGATGCACATAGATGCTGATGATACAAATAAAGTTTTTTCTATAGCTTTTAGAACTCCTCCTGAAAATAGCACAGGTGTAGCTCATATTGTAGAACATGCAGTTTTAAACGGGTCAGAAAAATATCCATCAAAAGAGCCTTTTGTGGATCTTCTAAAAGGTTCATTATATACATTTTTAAATGCTATGACTGGCAATGATTTTACTGTCTATCCTGTAGCCTCTACAAATGATAAAGATTTCAAAATTCTTTCCGAAGTTTATTTAGATGCTGTTTTTTTTCCAAATATCAGAACTGTTGATGAAATTTTTTATCAAGAAGGCTGGCATTATGATATGGAGAGTAAAGACGATGATTTAAAAATTAAAGGCGTTGTTTACAATGAAATGAAAGGTTCATATTCTGATCCCAATCGAATAATGCAACAATTATTAACAGAAATCATATTTCCAGACACTGTCTATAAATATTGCTCTGGTGGTAAGCCAGTAGACATCCCCGACCTAACATTAGAAGATTTCAGAGCTTATCATGCAAAATATTATCATCCGTCAAACTCATATTTTTATCTTTACGGGAAAATAGATGTTGAAGAAATGATGACCTTAATTAATAATGAAGCATTAAATAAATTTGCAATAGAAAATACCACAAAGACAGATTTATTTTCCTTAAACAATGAAATCTTAGGTATAAAACCACAGCCTCTTTTTAGCAAACCCGTTGAAAAAGAATCATCATATTCTATCTCACCTGAGGATGACGAAAATGAGAAAGTTTGGTTTGGTATGAGCTTTTTGTTGGATTTGAATTACAATCCTAGTTTATATTTCTCATTTAGAGTAATTACACATTTATTACTAAACACAGCTGCCTCGCCATTGAAAAGAGCTTTTTTGCAAGCAGAAATATGCAAAGATGTTTTTGGAGGCTTCGATACAAATACTCTACAACCATATTTTTATATTATTATGAAAGACTCAAAGATAGAAAATAAAGATATGTTTAAAAAAATATTCTTTGATACTTTGAAAGATTTATGCGAAACCGGTATCGATAAGCAACTTATTGAAGCATCTATAAGTATCTATGAGTTCTATTTAAGAGAAGCTGATATGGGTTCATATCCAAAAGGTTTTGTTTATTTATGGAATTCTTTATCAGACTGGATTCATGACAAAGATCCTATCCTACCTTTGTGTTATGAAGATGTTTTAACAGATACAAAAACGAGCCTAACAAGCAATTTCTATGAAACCATGATCCAGAAATATATCATTGAAAACCAGCATTATGGTATGATAACAATGAAAGCAAAGAAAGGTCTGGCAGAAAAAGTTTACGATAAAGTGGATGAAAATCTTGCTGAAATAAAAAAATCTTTAAATGAAAAAGATATAGAAAAAATTGTAGAAACGACAAAAAAACTGGTTGAAAGGCAATTAACTCCAGACCCCAAGGAAGTGACCGATAAAATACCTTCTCTCACCCTTGATGATATAAATTTGATGGCAGAGAACTTTAATTTCACCTTACGGAGAGATGTAAAAGCTCATTTAATGTATCATGAACATGATTTTTTCACCAATGGAATTGTCTATCTGAGGTTGTATTTCAGACCCAAATCTATACCCCAAAACCTTTTACAATATGCAAAGGCTTTGACCTATATACTCGGTAGGATTCATACCAAGAAACATCATTATATTGAGTTGACAAATCTGAAAAATATCCACACAGGAGGTATAAATTTTACCTTTGCAGCCTTTGAATCGTATAAATTTGAGGATAATTATGAACCTTTTTTTGTTGTCACCTCAAAGGCTATGAAACCAAAAACATCAACAATGATTGAACTCATCAAAGAAATAATCATAGAAACCCGTTTTGATGATTTTATTCGGTTAAAAGAAATTCTCAACGAACACAAATTAAACATGGAAATGATGTTGATGCAAGCTGGAGATTATTTCGCTGATAAAAGACTATGTGCCTATATCAAAGAAACAGGCAAATTCAACGAAACTATAGAAGGCGTAGAATATTATTTCTTTTTAAAAAATATTCTCTCAAATTTTGACCAAAATAAAAATGAAATAATCCAAAAATTTTATGAAACTTTTGGACTTATTTTTAATAAAACAGGTCTACATGTCAGCGTTACTGCTCCAACAGAAGATATTTATCATACAAAAAATTGTTTAGAAATGCTCTATCAAGATTGTCAAGATTTTGTTAGCACACCAGTGAAATATAATTTCGATTTTTCTGTTAAAAATGAAGCCTTTGTATTACCCGGCTTAGTTCAGTATGTAGCAAAAGGTTATTCTTTTAAAAAACTATTTGAAGAAGATAAAAAATTCCAATATCATGGTGAGATGGATGTTTTGGAAAACTATCTTGAACTTGACTATATCTGGAACAAAATTCGGGTTCAAGGTGGAGCTTATGGTGGAGAATTTTCTATATCTCACAATGGTATGGTGGTGGCAAATAGTTATAGAGATCCAAATCTGTCAGAATCACTCAAAGTATACGATGAATTACCAACTTATCTCAAAAGTCAATCGTTAACTAAAAAAGAATTTGTAAAATATATCATTGGAACTATTCGAAAATTTGATACTCCAAAATCACCTTCCAGAAAAAGTTATTTAGCTGATTTTTACCATTTTACCAATAAAAATAGTTTACAAATTCAAGAGCAAAGATATCAAGTTTTATCTGCTGATTTCAACAGAGTAAAAACATATGCAGAGATGATTGAAGAAATTATGAAAAAGAACTATTACTGCGTTTTTGGTTCTGAAGGGAAAATAAAAAAGGATAAAGATTTATTTAAGAAAATCGTCAATGTGTTGTGATTAACCTTTTCGTTACTGGATATAGAATTACAGATTCATTTGATATAAATACTTAAATTAGAAAGTTTGAGTTACATTTTAAACGAGGAATAGTATCAATCTCTATCCTGCCTTACAAAGGGAGAAGTAAAGTCACAGAGACCACATAAAATAAGTTCTCTGTGTTCTCTGTGCCTTCTTTAAATAACTCTGTGTTTAAAATACTCCTTATTTCATCAAAACCATTCTCCTCACCTCAGAATATTCCCCAGCTATCATTCGATAAAAATACATTCCGCTACTGACAGAATTGTTATTATCATCTGTTCCGTTCCAAACTACAGAATGAAACCCTCTTTCAAAAGAGTCTTCTAAAATTCTTTTTATCCTTTGTCCTCTGATGTTGTATATGTCAATTGAGACGAATGTCTCTGCAGCCAAAGAAAACCTTATCATCGTCTCTGGATTGAAAGGATTGGGAAAATTTCCTTCTAAAGCTGTCATAGTCGGCAATAATGTTTTATCTTCATCTGAGACTGGTCCAGAGTTTTCGATATTTGATAAATCAGAATCTCCAGCTTCAGGTGCAGAATAGCTGGCTTTGATGCCATAATAATAAGACTCACCCTCTATTAAATCTGTGTCATTTACCCAAGACATATCTGGTGATAGATTGGTAGTGATGTTATGAATTTGGGTCATGTTTTCGATAGTAGTGCCACGATAGATTTTATATCCGCTTAAAATCGCACCACCATATTCTGGAACTTGCCAGTTTAAAGCTACTTGTCCGTTCCCTAAAAATAGAGAAAGATCTCTTGGAGGATTCCAGATAAAAGGTGTTGCTTGGACGGGTGTCGTCGGAGAACGTACAGATTCACCATCTAGGTCATTATATATAGCTGTTATCTGATAAAAATAATTAGTTCCATTGGTTAATTCAGTATCTTGATAGGTTTGCGTAGGCAAGGGTATAGTTACAAGAGGAGACAAACTTGTTACCGAAATCCCTCTGTATAGCCTATATTCTGTTAAAGTCCCAGAACTACCATTTGCAGGAGCATCCCAAGTTAAGTCCACAATTCTATTCCCAGATTTAGCAGTCAGATTTCTAGGTGGGTTAAAAAGGGTTATTTCACCACCCGTTACAGAAACATCATCAAGCACAAAAAACCAAGTTCCAGCTCCCCTTATTGCATAAAACCTTATCGTTACATATTCGCCTATAAAATCAGATAGGGGTAGATTTATAATAGCGAAATCAGGGGAGGGAATATGGACTAAATTATCAATTATATAAATCGATGTAAAAGGAATATGAAGTCCGGGTGCTTCGATCTCTATGTAAACAACATCATCGGATTCTAAAAAATACGGTGTAACAGGGGCATACCAGTCAGTTGTATAGTTTATGATACGATACGAGAACGATAGTATCGTATCTGTATTTATAGGTCCTATTTCTGGAGTGGTTGCATATTGTCTTTCAGAATGCTCCCAAACTACTGTTGCTAAAGCTTTTGAGCCATCAACTCCACTATTTTCAAATATACCAGAGGAAGAATTTATCATTCCGTCCCATCCGAGTTCAAAATAGCTCGCATCGCTATCAAAATTTTCTGAAAGTAATATTCCAGAAGGATGAATTGTTACAAAAATCACTGATGTATTGTTGTTGTTATGATTTTCGTCAAGATCCCAACCAATATGTCCCCAAACTTGAGTTTGGTCAATGTGAGTAGGTATCCAAGTCAATTCAAAGTCCATATATTCACCAGGGAGTAAAATATCTCCCATTATCGTTGCGACTGGCATGAAATTTTTTACTTCCATCAGGTTTATTGTAAAACCAATAGCCTCATTTGTTCCAAAATTTCTCACCCGCATTGTGTAAGTTACTGGATTATTTACAGAAATACTAGAAGAACCCTTGAGAAATTCAGCTGAAAGATCATAAATGTAGTTTATAGGACGATTTCGATAGCCTGCAGTAGCAGCTTTTGTCTCTCTGAGGAGTCTGGCGTTGTCTGCGAGAGTAGCATTTCCTATATTAGTTCCATGAAGATTGATAAGCGGAGATGAAAAATATGGTATATCATATGAGTTTATTCCATCTTCATAGTTTCCTCCACTACCATAAGCCATTACGGTATTTCTCATGACATTTTGAACATAACCTCTCCAGCCTGCAGAATAACCACCTAAATTCCAGTTTGGACCTTCTTGAAAGTTTTGGTCTCGATGATGATGAGCGCCCATATTATGCCCTATTTCATGGATTATAGTATAAGACCAAGAAGATTGTTGAACCCTATTTAAAGACACAGCATAATTGTCAGGCTCAAATCCATCAAAACTCCATAACAACCAAGCTACTCCACCAGTGAAACTCACCTCAGGAACAAATACAACCAAATCTGCTCCATACTGGTTTCGGAGAACATGAACCTCATCCATATAGCCATCATAAGGGTCAGTCAAACGCATTAAATCTTCGCCACTATCGTCTTCTACATAATTAGTCAAATGTCGATGAACTATGTTAAAAGTGATACCAGTCTCAGAATTTGATACCACATAATTTGAAGATGCTAAAGCAACATCAATCAGGTGATGGATGTCGGTTACCCGCCAGTCATTCAATGCCCATATCTCTGCTGCGGGTGTATAAACATAAAGAAGGTCTATCACGACATCATTTCTTGTGGTTTCACACTCATCTTCATGAATATGTTCACAATATTGAGGTTCATCAATTACGCCACAAGGTAATTCATCCTTTGCCATTTCAGAAAGTCTTGCCTGTCCGAGATAGGCTTGACCATTTTTTACTGAAGCAAAGAAAAACTCATCATTTTCTTGAACCTTTGCTGAGATAGTGATTGTATCCTCAGAAACTATGATAATAGCATATCCAAAATCACTTTCTAAAATCTTTGCTGTGATTACAGTCCTACCGGCATCATTGACCTCAGCTTTCAAAATGTCAGCGGTATATTGCTTATCCTCAAAAAATGTAAGGTTCATTGTTTGCCCTACATTTCTGGCATTGAGATGTCTTAAATCTTGATTGAAATCAAAATTTCTATAGCGGTCTACTTCTTGAAAAATCTTGATGGTTGCAGGGTCGCTGCTTTCCTCTGCTTCAAAAATTCTCAAGTTTGCATTAATGTCGATATTAGTCTGTCCAGTCAAAGAACAAATCAACATTATGACAATAATTATCGTCAAAAAAAACGGTTTATAGAGTTTCATAAACTCCTCCTTTTATTTTATACTAATCCTCGATAAAAAAGTAACGTCAGATTTCCATCTGACGATTGATATATATATTCGAACTAGAAAGTTCGAGTTACATTTTAAATAAGGAATATTTTTATTCCTCATCAAAACGTTTGTTTTCCATAAAACAAATTAAAATCGCTTTGATATAACATATTTTCACACAATACTTATTTGTAATTCTTTCCCTACTGCTAGTGCAATTCTGTTTAAAAACTCTATTGATGGGTGATAATTTCCATTTTCAAGTTTTGAAATATTTGATTGTTTTGTTCCTATCAAATCAGCCAAATCCTTTTGTGTCAGATTTTGTTCTTTTCGTGCAAGTATAATAGCTTCAATTATTTTGTATTCAGTTTCATTTTTTTTAAGCTCTGCTCTTACCTCTTCATTTTCTAGGATGATGCTTTTTGCTTTATCCCATTGCATTATTTGTCCTCCTAATGTAGTCTTTCATTCTACTTGCTGCAATATCTAACTCCTTTTGAGGAGTTCTTTGAGTTTTCTTTATTATGCCGTGCAACAAAACAGCAGTGTTGTCTACATGCATAAAATAAAATATTCTGAAAATATCTGATGCAATTACTATTCTCAATTCCTTTAACTCTTTATGTAGTTCACCTTTTATTGACTTTAAATGAGGATAGTGTAGATCATTACCAAATCTTTCCAGTAAATCTATTTCACGATAAATTTTTGCTTGTTGTTTAGAATTTAAACACTTAATAAATTCTAAAACAGGCACCCTACCATCCTTCTTTTCATACAATTCAATTTTGTATTCCATTACTCTATCTTCTCTGGTTAAATATTCCCTATTTCATCAAAACCATTCTCTTCACCTCAGCATATTCCCCTGCTATCATCCGATAAAAATAAACCCCACTAGTAACAGGATTTTCATTTTCATCTGTCCCATTCCATATTACTGAATGAAAGCCTCTTTCAAAAGATCCTTCTAAAAGCCTTTTTATCCTTTGCCCTCTGATGTTGTATATGTCAATCGAGACGATTGAATCTACAACCAATGAAAATCTTATTGTTGTCTCTGGATTAAAGGGATTTGGAAAATTGCCTTCTAATGCTGTTATAGTAGGCAATACAGTCTCATCGTCATCAGACACCGGACCAGAGTTTTCGATATTTGAAAAATCAGAATCTCCTATCGAAGGTTCAGAATAACTAGCTTTGATACCATAATAATATGACTCACCCTCAACTATATCTGTGTCATTTACCCAAGACATATTGGGTGATAAATTGGTAGTGATGTTATGAATTTGGGTCATGTTTTCGAAAGTAGTGCCACGATAGATTTTATATCCACTCAAAATCGCACCACCATTTTCTGGAGCTTGCCAGTTTAAAACTACTTGTCCAGTCCCCAATGTCAATGAGAGATTTCTTGGAGCGTTCCAAATAAATGGAGTAGCCTGGACTGGTATACTGGGGATTCTTATTGATACACCATCTGGCTCATTATAAACTGTTGCTATCTGATAAAAATAGGTTTCTCCGATGGTTAATTCTGTCTCTTGATAGTTTATAGGTGATGTAGGTAAAATTGCATAAGGAATCAAACTATTGGCAGAAGTTCCGCGAAAGAGCCTATATCCTGATATATTGCCAGAACTACCTTCTACTGGCTCATCCCATGATATGTCTATTATCTGGTTACCCGCAGTAGCAGTCAGATTTTGAGGAGGATTATATAAGTTTATTATCCCCTCCATTACAAAAACATCATCAAGCACAAAAAACCAGGAGCCTGTAGACCGTTCTAAATTAAATCGAATGGTTATATATTCACTTGTAAATTCTGAAAGAGATAGTTTTATTATAGCGAAATCAGGAGAATTGATATGAGTATACCAATCAATTTGATATATTGGAATATAAAGATCCCCACCAGACGACACTTCTATGTAAACTATATCACCATCTCCTAATAGATACGGTGTTACTGGTGCTGCCCAATCTTCTGTATAGTCTATGATTCGATAGGAAAAGGAAAGGATTGTTTCTGATAACACTGGTCCTATTTCTGGGGTTATAGCATATACCCATGCAGAATTTTCCCAGCCTCGCATTGCTAAAGCTTTTGAACCATCCACTCCACTATTTTGAAAAATACCTGTGGATGCATTTATCATAAAGTCCCATCCAAGATCATGATAACCAACATTTGAATCAAAGTTTTCTGAGAGTAAAACTCCATCTGGATGGATTGTAACAAAAATTACTGAAGTATCGTTATTTTCAAGATCAGCATCCAAAAACCATTCAATATGCCCCCAAAGCATTGTTTGCCCAACAACCGTTGGTGTCCAGATAAACTCAAAATCAATTATTTCACCAATTAATAAATCTGGTCCATCTATACTCGCTAATGGCACTGTATTTCCTACTTCCATCAAATGTACAGAATATGCAAAAGCTAGGTCCCAAATTCCTCGATTTTCAATTCTCACTGTATAAACAGCTGGATTATTTACAGAAATATTTGTATATCCATTTATTGAAACAGCCGCAAGGTCATCAATATAATTTGGACGATTTCTATAAGATGCAGTAACTTCTTTTGTTTCTCTAAGCAGCCTTGCATTATCAGACAGTATTGCATCACCAATTGTTGATCCATGTAAATTGATTAATGGAGAAGAAAAATAAGGAAGCCTATAAGCAGTTTTTCCATCAGCATAATATTGACCCTGTTCATAAGACATTACTGTTACACGCATTTTGTCTTGAACATAGCCTCTCCAACCAGATGAATAGCCACCTAACATCCAATTAGGACCTTCTTGAAAATTTTGGTCTCTATGATGATCTGCTCCCATATTATGTCCTATTTCATGGGTTACTGTATATGTCCACGATACTTGTTGGATCCTGTTTATTGAAGATGCATAATTATCCCAAAAACCGAATCCATCGAAATCAGTTAACAGCCTTGCTGCTCCACCTGTAAAACTTATATAGGCTAAAAATACCATCACATCAGCACCATATTGGTTTCGTAAAATGTGATTCTCTTTCATTACTGGGTGATAAATATCTCGAAAAGAATCTAAATCCTCCCAATCATCCACTTCAATATAGTTGGTTAGGTGAGTATGTGCAATACTGAATATAATCCCAGTTTCTGAGTTTGCCATCACGATGTTTGAGGTAGCATTAACAATATCTATCAAATGATGAATGTCAGTTACACGCCAGTCATTTAATGCCCATAGCTCAGCTGCTGTAGTGTATACATAGAGCAGATCGATGACGACTTCGTTGTTATTATCCTTACCTTCCTCATGTCTATCTATATTTTGTATTAAGTGATGTTCCTCAGTTACACCACAGGGTAATTCATCTTTTGACATTTCAGAAAGTCTTGCCTGTCCGAGATAGGCTTGACCATTTTTTACTGAAGCAAAGAAAAACTCATCATTTTCTTGAACCTTTGCTGAGATAGTGATTGCATCCTCAGAAACTGTGATGATAGCATATCCAAAATCACTTTCTAAAATCTTTGCAGTGATGACTGTTCTACCGGCATCATTGACCTCAGCTTTCAAAATGTCAGCGGTATATTGCTTATCCTCAAAAAATGTAAGGTTCATTGTTTGTCCTACATTTCTGGCATTGAGATGTCTCAAATCTTGATTGAAATCAAAATTTCTATAGCGGTCTACATCTTGAAAAATTCTGATGATTGCAGGGTCGCTGCTTTCCTCTGCTTCAAAAATTCTCAAGTTTGCATTAATGTCGATATTAGTCTGTCCAGTCAAAGAACAAATCAACATTATGACAATAATTATCGTCAAAAAAAACGGTTTATAGAGTTTCATAAACTCCTCCTTTTATTTTATACTAATCCTCGATAAAAAAGTAACGTCAGATTTCCATCTGACGATTGATATATATATTCGAACTAGAAAGTTCGAGTTACATTTTAAATAAGGAATATTTTTATTCCTCATCAAAACGTTTGTTTTCCATAAAACAAATTAAAATCGCTTTGATATAACATATTTTCACACAATACTTATTTGTAATTCTTTCCCTACTGCTAGTGCAATTCTGTTTAAAAACTCTATTGATGGGTGATAATTTCCATTTTCAAGTTTTGAAATATTTGATTGTTTTGTTCCTATCAAATCAGCCAAATCCTTTTGTGTCAGATTTTGTTCTTTTCGTGCAAGTATAATAGCTTCAATTATTTTGTATTCAGTTTCATTTTTTTTAAGCTCTGCTCTTACCTCTTCATTTTCTAGGATGATGCTTTTTGCTTTATCCCATTGCATTATTTGTCCTCCTTCTGCAATGTCTTCGATTCGTATCAATTTAAGATAATGAGACCAGCTCAGTTGAAATTTATATATTTTTAAATCAGCAAACTCTGTTTGATAATATTGATTTATAGAATTACGAGACAGTGTCTCGTAATTCTTTTCCTCTTTCTTTTTGGGTTCCGTTATTGAATAGATAAGATAAAAATTTCTCATGTTCTGAAGATTATCAACAGAAAAACCTCTACCAAATTCTTTACTCAAACGATTGGACAATTCTATCAAGATTTGTTTACCATATTCGGCTCTATTTTCTCCGGCTTGTTCATCTTCTACTATGATCCTTCCTATTTCAAAGTAAGTATAAACCATTATTCTGTTTATACTCGTAACAACATTTTTTCTCGCACCCATGAGTAAAGTTTTTATGTTGTCATACATTGCACTGTTTACTGATATATGTTTATTATCTTTCATATAGCTCATCCCTTTTAAAAAGGGAAACCTTCACGATATAGAGGTATAGTGTTAATAAGGGAGCCTTCTTCCCAGCAATATTTTACAATATCATAATAAAAACTATTGTCAAAAAAAACGGTTTATAGAGTTTCATATACTCCTCCTATTTTATTTTTCAAATATACTGCCAGACAAAAATTCCCTCAATATTGAATTACATGGGACAAACTCATCTTTGATATCTAAAAAATGGTCAGCTAGATAAATCAAGTTCTGGGCTTCATTATAAACAGGTGATTTATAACTTATCGACCTCAGCATTGGCATTATATGTTTTTTCAAGACTCCTATCTCAAAAGTCAAAGAACTATTAAACATAAAATCAGCATCTTCTTGAAATGGAAATATATTCTTGTCTTCTCCTTCGCGAACTGATGCCCATCGGAGTAGCGTTTCTTCTGCAGAATATCCACGATACTGAGCATCTCGAACAATCCGCCTTATTCTCCGACAATCTGTCGTAGGAATACGATTATGATAATCGATGTTGAGTTGATTTAAAGCACTGATATATATTTTGACTTTTTTCTCTATGGGTATTGAAAAAGTCAATTCCTCATTTAGTCCATGAATCCCTTCGATGATTAGTATATTATCCGTGCCTAATTTAAGAAAATGGTTTGACTTTTCTCTATCACCAATAATAAAATTGTATTTAGGGATATTTACTTCTTCTCCCTGTAAAATAGCTGTCAAATCTTTATTCAATAGTTCTAAATCTATTGAATGAATACTTTCAAAATCATATTCGCCATTTTCTAATCTAGGAGTTCGAGTTCTGGGTAGAAAATAATCGTCTAAACCGAGAACAAATGGTTCATAACCGTTTACTTTGAGTTGAACTGCCAATCTTTTGGCGAATGTTGTTTTACCAGATGATGATGGTCCTGCTATCAACACTATTTTTGCTGTTTTACGCATTTTTACATAATCAGCTATAGTGGCTATTTTTTTTTCATGCAGAGCTTCTTCTGTTAAGATAAAATCTCTTATTTTATTTTTATAAATCAATTGATTTAAGTCACCTACTGTCTCAACGTTTAGTATTTTCAACCATTTGTCATGCTCTTGATGCTGAGAAAATAACAACCTCGGAATTGCATAATCAAGAGACAATTTGCCAGTTTGGGTTGAAGGTAACCTTAGAATAAAGCCATTATGTGCTTTTATTATATCATACTCATCTGCACAACCAGTATGAGGTGACAAAGGTCTTGGGTAATAATCATAATATTCTCCTGCCTTATAAATCTCAAAAAACCTTTTATTATGGAAATCAAGGTTTTTGATTATATCTTTCCGATTCATTAATTCTGCTATTTCATAAGCTTGGTCTACGGGAAGAGTTATTTTTTCTATAGGAATTTGTTGTGATATAAGATTCTTCATCTCAAGCTTTATACTTTCTAACATGTCATCATCTATATATTCATCAAAAAATTCACAATATATCCCATCACCGATAGAATGTTCTATAGATAACACTTTCTCTGCTCCATAAAGCTTAAAAATTGCCATATTTAAAAGAAATATCAAAAAATCTTGATATATCTTCATACCTTGTGGACAATCCAAAAACACTGCCTCGACTACTGAATCTTTTGAAATAATGGTATTTCCATGCACATATTGATTGTTTATTAAATAAGTGACAGCTTTACTTGAAAGGTCATCTATTTCTTTTATTAAATCCTTGATGCTTACTTCATTGCTGTAAGTCATTATTTTTAAATCTTTTTTATTAGCTTTAACTTCGATATTTATCATATTAAGCTCCTTTTATTTACAAAATTATATTTTCATATAGTGTTATGTTTTTCTTCATACCTTTTTTGTCAATACTTTTTTGATTTTCTATTTTTATTACTGCATTTGTAAGAGATTTTTTATGTCTTATAGAAATACAAAAATTTTTCGATATTCTAAAAATTGAATAAAAACATCAAAAAACACCATAAATTGCATATATGAGACATTTTTTTAACTTATAATACCACTCTTAATAAAAAAAATGATTTTATAAGATATTAATAAATAAGAAATTATAATTTAGTAAAAATTTTTTTTTTTGAAATATCTTGACTTCTAAACATACATTGGTTTTTTTGTCGCCAAGATGTAAATGGATGTTTTTGAATTTATTTTTCTTAGTAGTGATATTTTTTGATCTTAATAAAGTTCAGTTTTTTGGGGAAGAGCTTCTGTTATGAGATTTATCTATTCGTAGATAAGTAAGAGCTCGGTGATGATTCAATATTTTTTCACAGATTTTAGCGATATGGCGAACTATTTGGGCATTTCACGATGTCCGAATTTTGTCTTCAATCCGCCCTGTAATAATACAACGACGTATTAAACACAAAATTTTAGTATCTTAAAGTCGTATCCTATTTATCAAGAAAACTATAACGAATCAAAGCTTCTTTTTAGTTTTGTAGTTTTAATTTCTGATTGCCTTTCTTGGGATTTTCATGAACTATACTGCATAAGAATTAATCCGAAAAATGTTTGGTTGTAGAATAGTATCTGTATTAATCGATAATTTACATTTGCAGATACCATTTCCACAAAAACAGAGATTATACCAATCCAATAAAAATTCAAAAAGAAGCAAAAAACAATCAAAATTTTAATTTACACTAGATATGTATCTTGGTGAAAAAAAAACAAATAGGAGAAGACTATGTTTAACAAAGTAATTGCAATAATTTTTTGCGTAGTATTGTTGACTAGTTCACTTGTAGCACAGAGAATTGAACTTCTCGGTGCCGGTGCAACATTCCCAGAACCTCTGTATTCCAGAATGTTTTCTGAATACAACAGATTGGGAAATCATGTAAACTATCAGGGAATTGGCTCTGGTGGGGGAATTAATCAGCTCGTAGCGAGAACTGTCGATTTTGCAGGAACAGATGCTATAGTGGCTGCTGATGTTGAAGAAAGGTCTGGTGATACTATACTGCATGTTCCCATCGTATTGGGTGCTGTTGTCATCACTTACAACCTACAGTTACAAGGAAATAGTACTTTGAGATTTACCTCTGATCTCATTGCTGACATCTTTCTCGGGAATATCAGAAATTGGAACGATAGAAGAATTGCCGATATCAATCCCGGTGTAACACTCCCAAATTTACCCATTACTGTCGTTCATCGTGCTGATGGTAGTGGCACAACTTTTATCTTTACCGAATATCTATCTAAAACAAATACAACTTGGGCAGATAGAATCGGTTTTGGAACTGCTGTTAATTGGCCCACCTCAAATCATATCGGTGAAAGAGGAAACCCAGGGGTAGCTGCAAGTGTCAATCAGACTCCCGGTGCTATAGGATATGTGGAATTAATCTATGCTATGAGCAACAATATTCCTTATGGTGATGTCCGCAATAGTTCAGGACATTTTATCACTCCTTCAATGGATGCAGTGAGTTTGGCAGCCGATATTGAGATGCCCGCCGATGGTCGTGTAACCGTTACAGATTCTGCTCATGCTCAAGGGTACCCTATCAGCGGTTTTACTTGGGTTTTACTTTTCAAAGAACAACACTACAACAATAGAACCCAAGCTCAAGCAAGAGCAGTCGTTAATCTCGTGAGATGGATGATTACAGAAGGGCAAAGTTTTGCTCCAGACTTACACTATGCTCCACTGTCCCCTGCAGCTCAACAGATTGGACAAAATATGTTGAACTCCGTTACTTACAATGGAAGACCTCTTAATTAATCATCCCCCTTCTTTTCTCGTTAAGAGTGGAGATAATGAATAAATTGCAATGGATAAGTAACAGTGCAAAGAGGATTATACTACATGTATGATCTACCTATCCTATTGTAGGGACATAGCTTGCTATGTCCTTACGATGGGCATTTATGCCTTAGCGGCAATCTCCGATTGGCACATAAATTTAAAATGTCAATCGGAGCTTGAAACTACGGAAAGGAAATATATGAAAAAAATAAAAGAAAATATTTTTAGCTATTATCTGACCTTTGTGTCGATCTTGATAGTAGTTTTATTTTTGAGCATACTGATAACCCTTGTTTATCAATCTTTTCCCTCTATAAAACAATTTGGAATGGATTTTTATACAAAGGATGTCTGGAATCCTGTTTCCCAAGAGTTTGGTTCTTTATCGTTTTTAGTTGGGACTTTGATTACATCATTATTAGCGATATTGATTGCTATTCCCTTTTCTATCATGATTTCTATCTTTCTCGGAGAATACTTTAAAGAGGGTATCTTTTCCAACATCCTTAAAAGTATGGTCGAATTGCTGGCAGGGATACCCTCTATTGTTTATGGTATCTGGGGATTATTTGTTTTTGTGCCTTTCTTTAGAGGTATCCAGATGTATTTGGTGCAAAATGAAATAATGAACATCCATCCCTTTGGTAGAGGTATTTTCACAGCCTCTATCATTTTGACTGTGATGATCATACCTTATGCTGCTTCAATAGGTAGAGATGTCATTTCTATGGTGCCAAATGATTTAAAAGAAGCAGGATATTCGCTCGGAGGAACAAGATTCGAAGTCATCAAAAAGATTATCCTACCTTATTGTAAATCCGGCATTATCGCAGGCATCCTACTTGCTTTAGGTAGAGCTCTCGGCGAAACTATGGCTGTAACAATGGTCATCGGAAATAGAAATGTCCTACCCAAAACTATCATGGACCCTTCTTCTACACTTGCAAGTGTCCTCGCAAACGAATTTGGTGAAGCGACAAACCTTTTGCATTTATCATCGCTGGTTCATCTAGGACTTGTCCTATTTTTGACCACCGCTATTGTAAATATAGCTGGAAAAGCTATCATAAATAGAGGGTTTAGAAGTGGGTAATGGAAAATGAAAAAAGGAGAAAAATGAAAGAAAAAAATCTTAAATACAGACTCATTAAAGACAAAATCTTTTTTATTTCAGTCGTCTTGATGTCTTTTGTAGTAGCGGTTCCCTTGTTTTTTATACTTTATTTCATTTTTAAAAATGGATTTAGTATCTTGAGCATCGATTTTTTAACCAAGCTCCCTGCGCCAATGGGTGAACTTGGTGGTGGTGTTCTCAATGGCTTGATAGGGACTTTATTGCTCATCATCATGGCGAGTATAATGGCGATACCACTCGGTGTCAGCGTAGGTGTCTATTTATCAGAGTTTAAACATGACAAGTTTGCGAAATATGTGAGATTTTGTGCTGAAGTCTTACAAGGTGTCCCTTCTATAGTTCTGGGTATCATAGCTTATTTATGGCTTGTTTTACCTATGAAAAGTTTTACAGCATTAGCAGGCTCTGTAGCACTCGCTATCATGATGTTACCTATTATTATCCGCTCTACAGAGGAAACCTTGAAAATGGTTCCAGACACTTTAAAAGAAGCATCGCTTTCACTGGGAGTGCCATACTCGAGGACTATTATCAAGGTCATCTTACCTTGTGCTTTCAATGGTATCATGACGAGCGTCTTGATTGGAGTGTCACGCATTGCTGGTGAGACAGCTCCTTTGCTGTTTACTGCTTTCGGTAGCCCATTTTTAAATTTCAATATTCTCAAACCGACTGAGTCACTGCCACTGATGATTTACAAGTATGCGAGTAGCCCATTTCCACAAGATATTGAGTTTGCTTGGGGCGTAGCAGCTGTATTGTGTATCTTTGTTTTGGCTCTAAATCTGATTTCAAAAGGAGTAGCAAAAAAATGGAAAGTTCAGTTTTAAAAGTAGAAAATTTCTTTGCCAATTATGGTGAAGGGGATATAGTAAAAGATATAAATGTAGAATTTGAACGAAACAAGGTTCACGCTATCATGGGACCCTCAGGATGCGGAAAGACGACTTTTATGAGGTGTATAAATAGAATGCACGAGCTGACACCAAATTCTACAGTCAAAGGGAAAATTATGCTAAATAATGAAGATATTTATAAAATGAACCCTATAGACCTCAGAAGAAAAATTGGTATGGTCTTTCAAAAAGCAAATCCTTTCCCAACTATGAGTATTTATGACAATGTAATCTCTGGTTACCTACTCAACGGAATAAAACTCTCAAAAAATGAAAAAGACCAAATTGTAGAGGAATCTCTAAAAAATGCTGCTCTCTGGGAAGAGGCAAAAGATATCCTTCATAGAAAAGGAACTTTTCTTTCCGGAGGACAGCAACAAAGACTCTGCATAGCTCGTGGTCTTGCTATGAAACCAGATATTTTACTACTCGATGAGCCAACCTCTGCTCTCGACCCAAGAGCTACCTCAAAAATTGAAAAACTCATGGTAGAACTACGCGAAAGGGTGACTATTATACTCGTTACCCACAATATAGGGCAGGCAGCTAGAGTTTCAAATTATACTGCTTTTATTTATCTCGGAGAATTAATTGAGTATGGAGCTACAGATAAACTCTTTACTGTACCAAAAGATAAAAGAACAGAGGAATATCTGACTGGAAAATTTGGTTGACAGATTTGATAGATTTAAAATAATGGAACACGGAGGAATTATGTTAAAAGCAAAAATGCTTGAACTAATGGAAAAGATAAAGTATGAGTCCAGCCTCGTAGAAAAAATGGTCAATACCACTATCGAAGGGCTTTTGGAATCAAATAAAGATAAACTCGACAATGCCATGGAGTATGAAAATCTCATCAACAATCTCGAAATGGAAATTGAAGAAATGTGTGTCAGTATGATTTCACTCTATCAGCCTGCTGCAAAAAATCTTAGATTGATTGTTTCGGTCATCAAAATTAATAGCGACTTTGAAAGAATGGGAGACCTTTGCGTAAATATCATCGAAGCTGCCAAAATCCTCATAGAGCAGCCACAAATGAAAAAATATCTTGCTGTTCCTAACATGGCTAAAGAAACACTAAAAATGCTCAATGATGCCTTGCATGCCTTTCTAGAAGAAGATGTTCATCTCGCAAATGATGTCTGTGCTTTTGATGATGTCATTGATGCCTACTGCGAACAAATTACCAGAGAGCTTATCACCTATATGCTCTCTGACCCCAAAAACATCGAACGCTCTCTCGGTCTTCTTGTCATCGCCAAAAACCTCGAAAGAATTGCTGACCACTGCACTAATATTGCTGAATATACGGTTTTTATATCTGAGGGAAAGGTGATTAAGCACAATATTGAACAGCATTAATGGAAAATGGATAATGGATAATGGATAATGGATGATGGATAATGATTTATCGTAGTGGCTTATTGAATAAGCCTTTGGAAAAAAATGAGAAGACCTCTCAAAGATAGAGGCTTCCATACATACAGAAAAAAAATAAAAAAAACGGAGGATCTTTTATGAAAAGATTACTTTTGGTTGTGGCTCTCGTGATTATGAGCATAGGTTTATTTGCACAGATTACACCTTATGGTAGTGCAAGAATGGGGTTCTGGTATGAGAACCGTGACAAGTATTTAAATGATGGAGAAAATAGTCGTCTAAGCATGAACTATTTTCTGCAATCAAATTCTCGTTTAGGTGTCAATTACAGACATGAAAATTTCGATGGTAGAATTGAAATGGGTATCGGAAGCGGTTTCAGTCTTAGGTTACTGTATGGTAGACAAGATTTTGGTGATTGGTCATTACTTGTTGGTCAAGATGTGATTCAAGGAACTGATTTCCTACCAAATCAAGTAGGTGGACCTCCTGGCGACTTGGCTTTGATGGAATATGGTGTCGCTTGGGGTGGACGAGTTCCTCAGGTCAGATTAGAGATGGATAACGGTCTCTTTGCAGCTTTGCTTATTCCAAATACTGCTAATGATCCAGCTGGTAATCTGAAAGATGAAGACATTGATGATGCTATCGATTATTTAATTCCAAGAATTAACCTCGGATACAAAATCGATTTAGGCGACATCAAGATTACTCCCGCAGCTGTCTTGCAATACTACAATTACAATAAGGATTTAGCTGCAATTAAAGTAACAAGAGATGCTTGGCGTGAAGAAGAAGATGATAATGGGAATATGGAATGGAAAAAGTATGATCTAACTAAAAGTTATTTCACAGACCAATCTGTTTTGTCATTTATAGGTGCTGTTACTGCAGAAATGAATATTGAACCCATAACCTTAAATGCTCAATTTAACATTGGTTCAAACATCGGAAATATGGGGTATGCAGTGAATCAAAGAGCAGGATGGAAACAAGAAGTTAGAGAAATACATGATGAAGAAGAAAGATTAGTGGATTTTGTCATTGAAGACCATGAATTACTAGATGTCTTGACCTTTGGTGGAATTCTGACTGCAACCTACGCCTTAAATCCAGCAATAAATATTACTGCTGGTGGCGGTTATACACAATCATCAAGAGATGACTGGGATAATGATGATTCAAGAATGTCTGTTTATCTTCAAGCAGGCTTGAGATATGGCAGACTTAGAGTTACTCCAGAAGTAGGTTTGATTGACGAAATGAAGGACGCAAACGATGATAAACGTGGTTCCATGATGTATTTCGGCACCCAGCTTAGATTTGATTTCTAAGAAATAATAGTTTTGGTATCCACCAAACTATGAAAGAAAGAGTGTATGGGGGGAATATAAATTCCCCCTATTCTTTTTATACCACTATAAGTTGATATAAAAATCTCAAAGCAAAGAAATATTTACACATTGTTTTTTTTTTCTAATACAAAAAAATGATGAAAAGGAATATCGAATACACGATAGTTTTTCTTCATCAAAAATCCATACTGTAGTGCTATTTCATTAATTTTCTGTTTAATTTTTTTCTCTGCATAACCTTTAAGATTTATTTCCCAAAAATGATTTGTTGATTTTTTCTTTAAAAAAAAACTTTTTATTACTAAATTAATATTTCTAATTGAGATATGAATTCGAAACAGTTTTCTTGCATTGGGCAGAGATATGATGACAGCCTTTTCAGCGACACGAAATAGTTCGGAAAGACCTTTTTCAAAATCTTCAAAAGGTAAATGTTCTAATACTTGAAAACAACAGACAACTTCATAACTTTTATCAGGAAAAGGTAATGAAACTACAGAACCTATAAAATCTGGTTTCAGTGTCTCATTTATATCTATAGAATCAATATTAATGTCTAAAACGTTTTTCAGGATTGCTCTTAATATTCCCATACCAGTTCCTATTTCAAGCACACTGTTTGGGGCGAAATATATAATTTCGTCAATTTGATAAAAATAGCTTACCCAATTATTTTTGCCTACATATTTTTTATATGATTCTAAAAGAGTATCTGCCCAATTACACATAAGTTATCTCCAAAATAATTATTTCAATCTGTTACTCCTTTATGCAAAGAAGTATTAATTCTATAGCTATTTGACATTTTTTTAAATTTTGTTATTCTGTCAATCTTTTTTTATTTAGCAATAGTTTGGATAAATATTGTTTTTTTCATATTTTCTACTTCTTAAATCGAAAAAAACATTTTTCAGTTGACTAAATGGGGTTGAAAAATATTTTGGCATTTATTAGCATGAGGAAGTGTATTTATTTTGGAGATAATACTATGATTGTTGAAGTATCAAAAGATAGAGCAAAAGAATTAATTGAAAAAGTAGCTGTTTTTTTTGCTGAGAGAAGAATGGGAGCGCCTGCATTGTTATTTCTTGAATCTATGAGACCATTGAGCTTTATTGGAAGCCAAATAATGTATTTTCTTGCTCCTTTTGCCAATGTTTTATTTCAAGGACAAGAATTTGAAGAATTTGCCGCAGTTTTATCAGATAGAGATAATGTCCAAATTCTTATACAAAGGATTGATGAACTAGATGAAAAATTAAATGAAGAACGAAGAAAATCTGAAAAGCTGAAAAGACAAAAGTTTTGGAAAAAAATAACTCAATCAGCTTTTTTTGTAAAATTAAAAAAAATATTTAAAAAAAACAATGATAATGGAGGTAAATGATGAGCAATCCTCGTCTTACAAGAATCATTGCTACCGATTGTGGTTCGACAACAACAAAAGCTATTCTCATTGAATATGTTGATGGTGAATACAGGCAGACAGTTCGTGGAGAGGCTCCCACAACCGTTGAAGCTCCTTTGAATGATGTTACCCGTGGGGTTATTAACTCCGTTCAAGAACTTGAAGAACTGGCAAGATTGAAATATAATAACCCGAATATCAAATTTATCAGCGATGATAAAGAAAGCCAGATAATTATACCACGCAATGGCGATATAGGTGCTGATGCTTATGTTTCTACTAGTAGTGCTGGTGGTGGTCTGCAGATGATGGTAACTGGAGTTGTGGCAAGCATGACTGGAGAAAGTGCCGAAAGAGCAGCCTTAGGTGCCGGAGCGATAGTAATGGATGTGATAGCAAGTAATGACAAGCGAATGAATCACGAAAAGATTGAAAGGATTCGTGAGCTGCGTCCAGATATGATTCTTATGGCTGGTGGTATTGATGGGGGAACTACAAAGCATGTAGTTGAGATGGCTGAGCTTATTGGCGCCGCTGATCCCAAACCTCGTTTAGGCTCAGAATATAAATTGCCTATCATTTACGCCGGAAATGTGAATGCTACTGAGGAGATTAACAAGACTTTAGGAGATAAAGTAGGATTGATCATGACTGATAACCTTAGACCTACCCTTGAAAGAGAAAATCTTGGTCCTGCTAGAGATAAAATTCACGATATTTTTATGGAACATGTCATGCAACAGGCACCCGGATACAATAAGCTCATGGAATGGACTAGAGCTATTGCTAAAGTTGGTGATAATATTCAAACTATTCCCATCATGCCCACTCCAGCTGCTGTAGGAAACATCATGCAAACTATTGCTAAACTCGGAAATATTGAAGTTGTTGGTGTAGATATAGGAGGGGCTACCACAGATATTTTTTCTGTCTTTACTGAAGATTTCGTTTTCAATAGAACTGTTTCTGCAAACCTCGGCATGAGTTACAGTATATCAAATGTTCTTTTTGAAGCCAAATTAGATAAAATTTTACGCTGGGTTCCTTTTGAGATAAATGAATCTGAGCTTAGAAACATGATAAAAAACAAGATGATTCGTCCTACTACAATTCCTGCATTATTAGAAGAATTAGTTTTAGAACAGGCTATTGCTAAAGAAGCTCTCAGGCTCGCTTTTGTTCAACATAAATCTTTTGCTGTTTCTTTAAAAGGTGTTCAGCAAGTAAGAGATATTTCTACTGCCTTTGATCAACAAACTTCCGGTAACACCATTGTTAATCTTATGACCCTTGATTTGATTGTTGGTTCTGGAGGCGTCTTATCTCATGCGCCTCGTAGACAACAATCTGTCATGATGATCATTGACGCCTTTTTACCGGAAGGAGTCACTAGACTAGCTGTTGATAGTATTTTTATGATGCCACATCTTGGCGTTTTGGCTGAAATAAATCCCGATGCTGCTACTGAAGTCTTTAATAAAGATTGTATGATTGTCCTTGGGACTTGTGTCGCACCTGTTGGAAAAACAAAACAAGATTCTATTGCTTTACATGCTCAAATTGAACTACCAGACGGTTCTACTTATAAAGAAGATATTCCTTTTGGAGAAATGAGGCTTATACCTTGTGAACTTGGTAAAACTGCTAAAGCTATCTTAAGACCTGGTAAAGGACTTGATCTTGGAGCTGGCAAAAATCAAGAAATCACAAAAGAACTATCCGGTGGGATTGTAGGAATTGTTCTTGATACAAGAGGGCGTCAGCCTTTTGTCTTGCCTGAGGCAAACGAAACAAGAATTAAATCTCTGAAAAAATGGATGAAAGTTTTAAATGTTTATCCTGAAGAAATTTTGAAATAGGAGGATTGTATGACTCAAGCTTATTCTGCTGGATTAACCGTTACGGACAATATTGTCCTGAGAAAAGAAAGAATTTTACCTCTGAAAGGAAAAGTATGCGTCCAGAAAGGGGATAAAGTTAAAGCTGATGACCTAGTTGCTGAAACTTCTCTACCCGGAAATGTTTTGCCGATGAATATTGCAAATAAATTAGGTATTACACCGGCACAAGTTATGCAATTCATTAAGGTGAAACCCGGAGACCAAATAACGAGAGGACAAATTCTGGCTGAAACAAACGGCATTTTTGGTCTTGGATTTTTTAAGTCTTCTGTTCGTGCTCCTATTGATGGCGAAGTTGAATCTATTTCAGGTTTAACTGGGCAAGCTATGCTCAGAGAACCAAGAATTCCTGTTCAGATTAAAGCTTTCATTGAAGGTTTAGTTATCGATGTGATTCCAGAGGAAGGTGTCGTCATAGAAAATAAATCTGCCTATATTCAAGGTATTTTTGGTATCTGCGGAGAAACTAGTGGAGAAATAAAAATGCTCTGCTCTCAACCTACTCAAGACCTTACTCCTGATTTAATCACTTCTGATTGCGCTGGGAAACTTGTTGTCGGTGGAGCTCTTACACCCATTGAAACTATTTTAAAAGCTAAAGAAATGGGGGTTAATGGAATTATTACAGGTGGAATTGATGACCAAGATATTAAAAAACTGCTTGGTAAAGACATTGGAGTTGCCATAACTGGACATGAAAATATGGGTATCACTATTCTTGTTACTGAGGGTTTCGGTCCTATAAAAATGGCGGATAAAACTTTTGAACTCTTGAAACAATTTGAAGGACAAAAAGCCTCCATGCACGGAAAGACTCAGATTCGTGCAGGGGTTATCAGACCTGAAATAATCATTCCTCTTGAGTTTAAAGAAGATGATCTGGCTGTTCAAAAAACGAGAGATTCATTGTTGACACCAGGACAATTAGTGAGGATTATCAGACAACCGGGTTTTGGAAAAATAGGCAAAATAACTGGTTTACCGGAAGAACTTCATAATGTTCAATCCGAAACAAGAGTCAGAGTTTTGACTGCTGAAGTCGATGGTGAAGAATGGCTTTTGCCAAGAGCAAATGTTGAGTTGATTGAAGATTAGATTTTTATAGATTCTTTTTTTGTATAACACGAAAATAGATCCATTAATGAGTGCGGTCCGAAAAGTCAAATTTTATTATTAATATTCTTTGCACACACCGAAGGTGTCTGTTCAAGAGCTCTTCGCATAGCTTCATATCTATTGAACAGGCACTTTCAGTGTGCGTAAGGTATGGTTTTATAAAAATATACTTTTTGGAGAGCAACCCATTAATCCCCCTATATTTATGAGCGATCCATTAGTCTCCCCACATTTATGGGGGGGATAATTATTTTCCTATATGGCTGATGAAGACGAAACCACTATGGAATGATTATATAAACTGGTGATGAACCATAATAGACAATTTTGAGATTGATTTATAATAGTTGATAGAATCAAAAGAAGAAAAAACTTTATTTGGAGAGATATGATTTTTGTTTTTCTCGGTATACAAGGTAGCGGTAAAGGCACGCAAGCAAAGCTTTTGAGTAAACATTTTGATATTGAGCATGTAAACCTTGGAGAATATTTTCGTAAGCATATGTCAGATAAATCATCTTTGGGAGTTTTAGCTCATGCCTTCATTTCGGAAGGGAGGTTAGTGCCAGATGAAATTGTTTGTGAAATAGTAAGCAAACTTATGCTTTGCAAAGGAAATGGCTATGTTTTTGATGGTTTCCCAAGAACACTAAATCAAGCTGAATATTTGAACTATGTTTATCCTGTTAATAGAGTTTATTATCTCGAACTTGAAGATAATATTGCTCGTGAAAGGATGTTATCACGGAGAATTTGTAGTGATTGTAGGTTTGATTATAATTTACAAATTCGTCCTCCCAAAATAGAAAATATTTGTGATAATTGCGGTGGAGCTGTAGTTAGGAGAGCCGATGATACAATCGAATTGATTCAAAACCGTCTTGATTTATTTCATGCAGAAACTCAACCATTAAATCAATATTATCAAAATTTAGGAATATTATCTGTGATTAATGCAAATAACGAAATAGATAAAATTCATGAAATGATAGTAAAAGAAGCAAAATGATAGAGTTTATAGTAGATAAAAATTTTGATAAATATAGACTTGATAAGTTTATAAAAGAGCAAAATAACGAAATACTCTATTCAAGGACATTGATAGAAAAATATATTAATGAAGATAAGGTTTTAGTTAATTCAAAAATTTTTAATAAAAAAAGCCTTTTACTCAAAGAAAACGATGTTGTTCATGTTTTAATAGAAAAAAACATTATTTCAGATATGAATGTAATGTCTTTACTCTCTGAAAATATTCCTTTGAAGATTCTATATGAAGATGACTATCTCGCTATCATTGATAAACCAGCTGGCATGACAGTTCATCCCGGTGCAGGAAATCGCTCAGGAACATTAGTCAATGCCTTATTGAACCATTATGGTGAAAATTTATCAATGATTTCTGAGTATAAAACTCAAGAATTGAATACAAATATAGTTGAAAAACTTGATGCTAAATCAAACATATATGACTATATTAGACCTGGTATAGTCCATAGATTAGATAAAGACACATCTGGTTTGATAATAATAACCAAAGATAATCAAACCCATTTTGAAATGTCCCAGCTTTTTATGAATAGAAATATCGAAAAATCATATCTATGTTTATGTCTTGGCATTCCAGAGCCATTAAATGGAACTATAATAAAACCTATTTCGAGAAACAGAACTGATAGAAAAAAGATGTCTGTCGTTGATATTCATAGTGACGATATTATGCATTCAAGTGCAAAAGATGCTATAACACATTATAGAACAATGATAGAGTTGGAATATTTTGCTTTACTTGAACTTAAACTTGAAACAGGCCGAACTCATCAAATCAGAGTTCACTTAGAATCAATTCATCACCCAGTTTTAGGTGATAATGTTTATAATTCTTTGAAAAGAACGCTTGGAAGCTGTCCTCCCAATAGACAAACTATGATAAAAATGTTTTTAACAAAGCATCTTCAGAGACAGGCTTTGCATGCTTGGAAAATAAAATTTATCCATCCGAGAACCAAAAAAGAGATTTATTTAGAAGCTGATATACCTGAAGATATTACGAAAACAATTGAATTTTTGAAAAAAACATTTATTTATTATGAAATACCAAATCCTGTAGAGTCAATCTCCCGATTGACACCAATAAAGGAGTAAATAATGAAATGTAAAGAAAAAAATCTGAAAAATTGTAATTGTTCTTATCAATGTGATAGAAAAGGGCTTTGTTGTGAATGCCTAACAAATCATAGAAATAAAAGACAATTGCCAGCTTGTTATTTTCCCAACAACGAGGAAAATAAGTATGATAGGTCGATAGAAAATTTTATCAGACTATACAATGAAGGAAAGATATGAGTTTTATTCAGGATATAGATTCAATATGACAAAAAAAAATATTGCCTTAATAACCATATTTCTTTTAGTTACATCGATTTGGGCTACAATCCAATTTCCGAAACCTCAGGGATGGGTTAATGATTTCTCCGAAGTTTTTGACCCAGCAACAAAGGCGAATTTGTCCAATATTTTAACAGAATTGAATCAAAAGACGGGAGTTGAGATTGCGGTTGTTGCTGTCAAAGACTTTCAAGGTCTTGATAGAGATACTTATGCAACTGATCTTTTTGAATCTTGGGGGATTGGTTCGAGAAACGATGAAGGAATACTTATTTTGCTCGCAACAGAGGAAAGAGAAATTAAAATCGAAGTTGGATATGGTTCTGAAGGTTATTTAACTGATGGGACTGCTGGTCAACTGCTTGATGAGTATGTTATTCCCCATCTAGCTGCAAATGATTTCAATCAAGGTTTGTTTTATGCCGGTTTAGTTTTTTCTTCTTATGTTGCTGAGGCAAAGGGTATTGAATTAACAGGTATGCCAAGTAATATCCCTGTTTCCAGCCATCAACAATCAAATGAGCAATTTTATTTTGAATTGATATTACTTGCGATTTTTATCTTTTTAGTTATCATCACAAGAGGTAGAATACTCGTTTGGATGATGCTTTTACTCGGAAGAGGTGGCAGAGGTGGCGGTAGAGGTGGTATGAGTGGTGGTTTTGGTGGTTTCGGAGGAGGTCGCAGTGGTGGCGGAGGAGCAGGAAGACGATTTTAAATCCTGAAGAGTCATTCGTCCCGATTGACATAAATAATTAAAAATTAAAGGAGCTTTAAGATGGATATATTGATAATAATCATAAAATGCCTCATCATTGTAGCGATTAACATCAGCTTGGGCTGGTTAATAAGCTACTCTTGGCATTTTTATTTATTTTATCCAAGAAAGATATATTTATGGGGAAAACACCATTTTTATTTTTCACCCGGTTTATTCTACCGAAAAAAGAAAGACTTTATAAAATATTTGCATAAAAAAATAAAAGAGTATTTTGAGTATGCAAAAAAAGATTTTAGGAATGTAAATTTCTTAACATCATTTGAAAAGAACACCTATAACGAGATTTTTGCTTTTATAAAGAAAAATTTGAATAATGAATGGTTGCCTAAATCTGTAAAACACAATATTAATCAAGCGATATCATGCATCTTATGGGTGCTTATTAGACATATAACTCGGAGTGTTATCCCAAGATTAATGATAGAGCTTCAGATTGATTACAAGATTGATTTACTTGATTTAAAACTCGATATAAATATTCTCAGAAAAGTATTCTTAGAACACATCTATAAATATTTTTATTGGTTCAATTTGATTTTTTTTACCTTCGTTGGAATTTTAAATATGATTATATTTTTGATTCTTAGGTAGTTTTCTAACTATTACATCAATCCCAAAAATAAACACATCAAAAAAAAAGCCCCTGCTGGGGCTTTATTAGGAGTCAAACTGAAATGAAACTGGCACGTCCGTAGGGATTCGAACCCCAAACCTTCTGATCCGTAGTCAGATGCTCTATCCAATTGAGCCACGGACGCGCGATTCTGTGCCATTTTTAACAAGGCTGTTTTTTTGTCAACTCTTTTTTAATTTTTCGTGTCTAAAAAATAATTATTTTTCTTAATCTAAACAATAACTATATACAAATAAAGGTTTTAAAAATTTTATTTTTTTTTTGTAGATTAAAATGATTTCCTCAAAAAGAGCTTTTTGTTGATTTAGGATAACCAATAATCAAAATTTCATTTTCAAACATTTCTATTTTTATATCATCTAAATATATATGATCCTCTATTTTTGTTAAATTCAGACTATCGAAAACATTTTTGTTTCCACCTAAAATTTTCGGTGAAATTAAATAATAAATTTTATTCACATAGCCATTTTTGAGTAAATATGAATTCATTTTAGTATCTGATTCAATCATAAAGGACACTATATTCATATCTCCGAGCTTTAAAAAGATTTCATCTATATTTAAAAAACCATTTTTTTCTTCTATAGGGAAGAGGATTAAGCCATTATTTTGATCAATATCCATTTTAGTATAATAATTATTATTTTTGTTGTAGAAAACAATAGTTTTGCTTATTTTTTCATTCTGAAAAATAGTTGATTCTATATCCTGATCAAGCCCATGATCAATAATTACTTTATAAGGTAGTTTTAAATTTTGCCAATCATTAGTGGTTCGTGAACTATTCAACGACTGAGATTCGGAATATTTTATTATACTCTCATTTTTAAAAGTCATAAAAGCATCTACTTCTGCTCTGAGCTTGGCAATTCTTTCAATAGAATGTTCATTCATCAGCTCCAATGGATCTCCATTTTCAGTGCCTAACTTGCCATCAAGACTGCTTATGTTTTTCAAGATAATAAAGGGCTTTTTAGTTTGGACCCAAAAAAGATAGTATTCAAGTTGTTTTTTTATTATGTCTTCATAAAATGGGTATTCTACATTTATTCTTGCTGTTTGAAGCATAAAAAATCCTTTTCCATTTACTTTGGGATTGGGGTCTTTAAGCCCAGCAAAAACATTTTTTATGCCTGCTTTGTAGATAGCTTCGACACTAGGTGGAGTTTTTCCGTAGTGGGAACAAGGTTCAAGAGTGACATATAAATCAGCACCATTGGGGTCTTCTTTGCAATTTTTGATAGCTATGACCTCTGCATGCTCATCTCCATAAGGTAGCGTATAGCCTTCACCTATCACTCTGCCTTCTTTCACAATGACAGCTCCTACTACTGGATTAGGAGAGCTTAAACCAAATCCTTTCTCTGCAAGGCTGATTGCTAATTCCATAAATTTGCTTTCATACATACACATACTCCAAAATTATTTTATATGAAGATTAGTATCACAAGCTCATTATTAATCTGTTTTTTTCAATTCCTCTATTCTTTTCAAATTTTCTTCAGCATATTTAAATTCTGGAACCAATTCAAGACATTTTTCAAAATAATTTTTTGCTTTTTCATAATCTTTTAAAAATAGATATATCGTCCCAAGATTGTTGTATGAGTTGACATTGTTGGGTTGAAGAGCGATTACTTTTTCATAAAGGACTTTTGCTTCATCTACATTTCCATGACTGTGATGAATAAATGCTTGATTGAAATAAGCCTCAGAAAAACTGACATCCAATGCTGTAGCTTCAGCAAATGCCTTCAGAGCATTTTCATTTTCACCCATGAGTGAGTAATATAACCCTTTATTATATTGAATATCAGATGATAAATAATAAATCTCTTCTGCGTTTTTAATCAATTGAAAGGCTCGATCATACTCTTTTGTTTGTAAATGATGCGCTATGTGTTTTATAGTATCATTTTCGCTATAAATCAGATTTATCTCACCAAATATTACATTATCTATTTTCCAGTCTCCCTCTACATTGACTAAGATGATACTAAAGTCATTTGTATAATTCACTTCTATTGAGCTAAATGCCATGTCTCCATCTTGGGAAGTTCCAGAAGATAAAACAGTTAAATAAGCTAAATCCTTGATTTCTTTTCTGTTTTTCAGCCTTTCAATATATTTTTCTATGCTGACAGGATCTTTATGCGAAAAAAACAATCTCACTAGTTCCCAATTGCCTATTCCTATTGACTGTAAAAAATCCATAGCAACATCTTCAAAACTTTTCGTATAAGGCATGACTTCTGTATTTAGGTTTATCCCGAGATGTTTTTCATAAATCTCAGCAGATTTTCTGTCTTTTATTGCCCGGAAAGCTTCTTCTATCTCTTTTTTACCTTCTGGATCTTGTTTTTTTTCCGCAGGTATATATTTATCTCTGACGACCAGCCAATAATATGTATGTTTATCAATAAAATCATAATATTCTGCTAGACTATCTGCTTTTATTCTACTTTCTAGTAAATTTTCATTTTCATCTGCATGATATTCACATTCCGTTGGGCATTTCATTTCAACTCTAAAATCGTTACAACAAATCCAGCAAATATGTTTAGCTTTCCTCAAACAATACCTTTTTCCTTTATGGGTTTGGCATTTGAAACATTTTTTGGGTTTTAAACTCATTATTTCTCCTTTCTGAAATCTATACAATCATAATTCATATACTTTATCCATACTGTTGGGTAACTTTCTTTTAAAAGAACTTCCTTTGATTTTTTGCATGACCAAGTCATATTTATATTCTGATATACCGCTGTTTAAAATCGTTTTCTTGTCTTTTTTTTCATCGAGTATTGAATATAATATCGTGTCAAGTATGGGGTATGAGATTCCTAATTCCTGTTCATCTGTTTGACCTTCCCAGAGGTCTGCTGTAGGCTCTTTATTAATTATTTCCAGAGGTATGTCCAGTTTTTCTGCTAACGCTTTTACCTCTGTTTTATAGAGATGAGCAATTGGTTCAAAAGCACAGGCACTATCACCGTATTGTGTGCAATAGCCTGTAAATATCTCAGATTTATTGCTTGTCCCGACTACGAGTGCTTTGTTTTTTGATGATAAATCATATAAAATGCTCATTCTGGTCCGTGCCATAAAATTTCCTAATCGAAGCAAACCTACTTCTATTTCTGTTTTAGATTCTGGAGGACTATCATCTGAAATTTGTGTTTTATTATTGAAAAAATAACTATCTACTATGTCAGAAATTGTTATTATTTCATAAGATATTCCTAATAATTCTGAAACTTGTTTAGCATGCTTCAAACTATCTGGATGACTATTTTTATAAGGCATCATCACACCCAAAACGGAGTTTTCTCCTAGAGCAATTTTACACAAAGCTGCTACTACAGCAGAATCAAGACCGCCAGACAAGCCTAAAATCACTTTTTCAAAACCAGCATTTTTTACTGTATCAACGATAAAATTTTTGATAATTCTTATTTCTTCATATATGTTTAAAAACCTCATCTATAAATCTCCTTTTAAAATTGACTCATTTTTTATTATAGCTTTTCCACTGGACATTAACCAGAATATTGTAGGGGCAACCCTTGCGGTTGCCAGTATTAAGGCGGGTAGGGGTCAGTCCTACCTCTACGATTTATCGACGAATGTCAAGTGGAATAGCTATACACAACACACTTCAAGGAACATTTTTTTTCTTGAGGCTTTTATGTCAAGAAGTTTCTAAATTCGGTTTTTCAAAAAACACTTGACAGAAAAGCACTTAAAATATAAATGGTTCAATAAACAATGATTTTATTCAATGTAGGATTAATATGAAGAGTAATATTTTAGTAGTAGACGATGAGCAGGACAT
>WRLO01000015.1 GCA_009777575.1 Candidatus Cloacimonadota bacterium | reverse complement strand
ACTGTAAGGTTAAAATCAATTAGTAAAAAACTTGATGAAGAGATTTTTAATGTAGATAAAACTCAATTTCCATCACATATACACGAT
This sequence comes from Candidatus Cloacimonadota bacterium, assembly GCA_009777575.1. Classification (GTDB taxonomy): domain Bacteria; phylum Cloacimonadota; class Cloacimonadia; order Cloacimonadales; family WRIO01; genus WRLO01. The sequence continues at coordinate 51,274 of WRLO01000015.1, read as the reverse complement.
TTATGTCGTTCATGGAATACTGATGTTTTAGCAAGCACAGAAATCAGAACACGAGTTTTAGAACAACTACTAAAAAAAGGTATGTTAAAAGAATTAACAGAAGCTCAAAAAATGACAGTAAATATCGTTATGTTTAGCGATATACTGCCAGAGTAAAAAATAAATACAGACTACAGATCTGTATACAAAAATAGGAGGAACTCTATGGTTACTAAAGAAATCAAAACTCAACAGCACAACAAAGTGAAATCTAAAAGAGGAAACGATGGAAAATGGAATCCAAGGAGTCAAAGAAAGAGCAAATGCTCTTAGAGTATTGAGAATGCTAAAAGATAGCATCTCAATGAAAACATTTATAATAACGATGTTTATGGCTGTATTAGTCACATCAGTATTCGCAAGTGAAATGACCTTGCTAATGGGTAAGCCTAGTCGCTTTATTGAAGATATGAGAGGGCACACATCTATTTTTGTAGGAGGGCTTCAGGTGACAGCCATTCATAGAAGTCGTGGATTAGTTTTTTATGATGTCTCTAACACCAACACTCATCCCGGAAACATTAAGTATACCCAAAATGGTCAAACAATTGTAGTTCCATCAGACAGAAGATGGTCAAGAGCAGCTTATCATACTTTGTTTGACATTCCAGTTCAAATAGAGAATGGAGTCACAATAGAAGGTGTATTTTACCCATTTAGTCAAATGAGACAGTTTTGGTATCATGTTAATGATAGAAATATACCCAATCCTAGTCCTTATGTTTATAAAGAGGGAGAAAGAAGTATTACTTTTATGCATGAAGGTTCGGTAATAACAGGTCCTATTAACCAATATGTTTTACAAAATCCTCATCTTGTAGACAATGAGATTATCAATTATTTGACAACAGGATTTAATAACGACCCCGACCCATCAGGACTGATATTTGCTGTTCTTTTGATGCACATCAAAGAAGCAAATTGGGATATAGGTCGTGGTATTAGTAATGCTCTAGGAAAAAATGGGATTTGGACTTTGTCTGTCATCAATTTTATCTTATCCGATGGATATGAGACTTTCGCTTATAGAAGCAAACAAAGTATGTTATATCCCACTCATGGTTTGTATTACACACTTGATATACCTCAAAATAGAGTAGCTACAATCACATCACGAGACAGAGGATATGACATTGCCTTAGAGCTTGACGAACTACTCTATTTACCTGTACATGGAGAACCAACTAGATTCAAAGAATTTTCTACAAATCAAAAGATGATGGTGAGAAGTTATCAGGAAGGTTGGAATTGGCATAGTACTCCTGTCTTATGTGTAAATCAAATTGAACAGAATCATCATGTAATTCTTGATGCCTACCCTGATATTTCTCAAATTGAATATGCTGACGGATATGCTTTTTTAATCCCACCTAATACATGGGTAACTGATAAAGTGAGACTTGCACATCCTAATCTTGGAATGAGAATAGAAACTACTGCTGATGGTATAGCATATCTTGAAGGTGAGCTTTTACCGATAGAGCCTTATGATGGTGATTTTAATCCTTCGATTGGTGGAGTTCATGGCTCTGGTGTATATTGGGTAACATATAATCTATTACAAGAGCAAAGTGTTTACGCAGCTCTAGGCCCTCTTGTTTCCCAGATAGAGTGGGTTAAATCACAAAATTGGACTGTGAATATAAAACCCAATCTTGATGCAGACCGATTGAATTCTCGCCCCATGATATTTGGTATGACTTATGATATTAAAGTCAGAGAAGATGTAGATCCCATAGTAAATTTTCAATGGACAAACTCAAGAATTAGACCACTGTCAGACATTGTTCGAGCAGGTGAGTACTTCATTTTTACAAACCAAAATACTTATGAGGCAATAGATATTCTCGAAATAGGACAACAAATAGCTAATTACAAAGAAATCGGAGTCTTTGTAGATGATGTCTGTGTTGGTTCTGTTCTTGTAGATGAATTCCCACTCCAAGTATTGATTTATACAAAAGGATTTGAAGGGATGCCGCTTACTTTTAAAGCTTTACAGATGGATGAAGAAACTATTGACATCATTGATCCATTGGTTGAGATTTTTGATGAAAACTCTCGTAACTACCAGCATGAACAGTTAGTAGCTGGTTCTGTAGGGCATGTAACTGTGCGTATGAATTTATATGACAATTCAAATTAAATGAGAAATAATATAACAAGGAGTAAAAATGATATCAATAAAAGAAAAATTAAAAATAATGTTTTTTATTACATTATTTTTGGCAACAATCAACTCTTTACACAGTCAAAGTACCCACATTGTAAATCATGATGGATCTGGTAATTTTACATCAATTCAAACGGCGATTAATTTCGCTTCTAATGGAGATACAATTATAGTCTATCCCGGAACTTACAATGAAAACCTCAATATTATCTCAAAATCGATTTTCTTAGGAAGTCTTTTCTCTACTACTGGAGACGAAAATTTCATCAATCAAACTATCATAGATGGTCAAAAGATAAATTCTGTTATCAATATTCACTATGCCCAATATGTAACTATCGAAGGCTTTACCATCCAAAACGGTCTTTCTCATAGGGTTTGGGGTAATGGCACTACAGAAGGATTAGGGGGCGGTATACAAGTGTTTCATTCCAACAATGTGGCTATAAACTACAATTTTGTAATTAACAATATAGCAGGATTATTAGGTGGGGGTATTTCTGTGTCTTTCTCGAATGATGTTACCTTCACAGCAAATACAATATACAAAAATATGGCAATGCATGCTGGAGGTGGTCTTTATTCGGATTCGGGACAGATACCAGGAATTTCTTCAATCGAGTTCAATATTAATGGACCAAAAAATAATATTTATATGAATTCGGCAAGATTTTCTAGTGATATATTCTTAGTGGGTTCAGATTTTTCAGATATTCATATCGGAATAGGGACATTAAACTATGTCAATCCATGGAGTATTACATCGAGAACTCCTACAAATTTTATAATTGAGCAAGGATATGTAACTGAAATAGATTCGGATTTTTTTGTTTGTTCAGCAGGAGATGATAGTAATGATGGCTTAACTCCACTTACTGCTTTGCGATCTATAACAATGGCTGTGACAAAAGTTATGTCAAACCCAGATAAAATAAACACGATACACCTATCTGCTGGTATACACGGTATAGAAGCAGGGAATATATTTCCTATACACCTAAAATCACAATTAAAACTTATTGGTGAATGTAGAGAAACAACAATAATTGATATAGGTGGATACAGCTGGGGGATTAGCTCTCAGATTTATGATCTTAATCGTCCTGAATTTGTAGAACCTCAATATATCACTTTAAAAAATTTCACAATCAAAAATGTATACAATAGCGAGGGACGATGGTCGGATGATAGAGTTATTTATTTAGATGGATTGTCATTTGACAATATCCATCACATTGAAAATATCCGATATGATGAAAGAAATAGTCTATATCATAATCAAGGTCGAATTACATCAGTGAACGCAGAGTCTTTAACAATGAAAAATATTGAGATTTTTAGAGTTAGCAAAACTTTATACGATTATTATAGATGGGGAATTGACATAAGTTTAGGTTTGAATGTAAATTTAGAAAATATTTTGCTTGATGGTGGAAATTATGGAATTCAGATTACTGCTCAAAGACCAAGGTTTGTCTATAATGAAATAAGTCATCATAGACTCTCTAATATATTAATGCGAGATTTACATACAAGATTTTTTGAAGATCCACCATATTTACCAGTGAGTGCTGCAAATGCAATTGTTATTCAGGGACGTTTGAGTGACGACGGTCAGGAAAGGAATATTGTATCAATAATTAATAGTACATTTGTAAATAATACTCATACAGACCATCACTACCTCATAAATGCACTAGATAGTATACAATTAGAAATATATAATTGTATTTTTTACAATAATCATCCAGATAATAGGATATATTTATATGCTCCTAATTCAAGTGCCACAGGGACTGCTATTTTTTCTCACAATCTCATAGAAAATGGCACTAATGCAATCATAGCGTGGCCTGCTGTTTATTGGGATATCACTCTGGACAAAAATATAGAAGGGAACCCAGATTTTGTTGAAATCGGTGAGCATCCTGAGATGTTGTTGCCTGGTTCACTAGGTATAGGTTCTGGAACTACTGATATAGCAAACTATACATTTCCAGAATTTGATTTAGCAGGCAATCCTAGAATAGTGAATGGACAGATAAGTATAGGTGCTTATGAATTTCATCCTACAGGTTTAGTTGCAGGTTTTACTGCTGATGTGACATCTGGAACAGTGCCTTTGACGGTGCAGTTTACAGATCTTTCAATAGGGAATATAATTTCATGGGATTGGGATTTTAATAATGATGGTATCATAGATTCTACGGAGCAAAATCCAGTTTATGTCTTTGATGAAATAGGTGAATATTCAGTTACTTTGACTATAAATAGCGGAGAGAGCATCGCCATTAAACCTAATTTTATAGTAGTTTGGGATACCACTAATACCGATTTTATAGCCTCACCTCTGATAGGATATGCTCCATTGGAAGTGGTATTTAATTGTTTATCAACAGGAAATATAAACTCATGGGATTGGGATTTCGACTCTGATGGTATCATAGATTCTACAGAGCAAAATCCTGTCTTTGTTTATAATGAGGGTGGTATATATTCTGTAACCTTGACTGTCAACGATGGAGAAAGCTTTATCGTAAAAAATGATTTTATTGTAGTCATGCCTCCCATAACTGCTGATTTTACAGCATCACCATTAATAGGGGTTGCACCTCTCGAGGTTCAGTTTACAGACTTGTCTATAGGTGCTGTTTCTTGGGTTTGGGATTTTGGAATTATATCAACATCATCTTCGCAAACACGAACAAGCCTCATATCCGTAGCAGAAATCTCCGATTTCCCCGTTACATCAACAACTTCTACAGAGCAAAACCCTATTTTCATTTTTGAGGAAGAAGGTGAATATACAATAACTTTGACTATCAACGATGGTGAAAGTAGTATTACAAAACCTGACTTTATCCTAGTAGTTCCTCCTGTTTATGCGAATTTTAGTGCAGAGCCTTTATCAGGTCATGCACCTCTTGAAGTTCAGTTTACAGATCAGTCTTTTGGAGCATTTTCTTGGGCTTGGGATTTTGATAACGATGGAAGTATTGACTCTATCGAACAAAATCCTGTTTTCATATTTAAAGAAGTGGGTGTTTATACGGTGACATTGACAATTAATGATGGTGAAAGTATTAATACTAAACTTGATTTTATTGTTGTAACACAACCAGTAAAAGCAGATTTTACTGCGGAACCTACTACAGGCACTGCACCCTTGGAAGTTCAATTTACATGCCTTTCCACTGGCGCTTTTGCCTGGGAATGGGATTTTAATAATGATGGAACTGTTGATTCTACAGAGCAAAATCCAGTTTTTACTTATCTCACTTCGGGTATTTATACAGTAACTTTAACCATAAATAACGGTGAGGATACCATCACAAAACAAGATTTTATTGATTCTACTGTCAGCGAAGATGATGAAACTGTTTTGCCTTTTACGGGTGTGAATCTTCAAAGTTTCCCCAATCCTGTAAATATTTCAAGAAGTTCTCATACTCTGATATCCTTTGACACGAAAGAAAAAGCAATTGCTGAGCCTACCATAGAAATATATAATATCAGAGGACAAAAAGTCCGAACCCTCAGAACAGGCATGAGCTTTTTAGACCTTGCAATATTAGTTGGCATCGCTCAGGAAAACCTTAACTACCTCAGAGCTAGAAACTATAGCGTAGTTTGGGATATGAGAGATGAAAGCAATACTCCTGTCAGCTCTGGTATATACTTTTATAGAGCCATAGTAGACGGAGAGATCGTGGGAACAAATCGGATGGTGGTGATAAAGTAGTTTAACTTGTGAAATAAAAGAAAATGATATTGATGAAATAATCGGAAAAAATGAATTGTTCAGCAGGCACTAATTATAAAAAATCTCTTATTGCGGCTCGTGAAATATATGAATGGAATTCTACAATGTTGCATAAGAAATAATTTAATTGGTAAATTTCCTACCTGTACTAGCGATAGCTGCTACTGGTAAACTACTTTACTCGTATAAATATTTTTTCATTCTTTCCATAATTATCCTTGCAGGATCGCTTTTTTCAATTGCTTGGTTTTTTAGGTAAATCTCTTTCATTTCTAGCCCATTTTTTCTTTCGATTTCTAATGCTTGTATTGCAACATAAAGTGGGGATAAATTTGTTTTAAAGCCAGTTTTTGATAAAATATCCAATAACCAGCGGGCATAGCCAATTTTTATAGTAATAGCCGAAAAATACTCCCAATCACTCTTAGTTTCCGGATTAAGATTGTTATTAATTTCATTTAATGCTTGTAACAGATAATCTGTTGCAATGCCTTCATTGTGTTTATGCAATTCAAAAAGTACTTTTTCCAAAAGATAAACATCACGGGATAGATCATCTGGATTAATTGTATTAAACAATTCTTCAGCCTCATAAAGTTGCTTATTTATATCACGATATAAATGTATTAAATACTTTTTTGAATTAATAGCTTTTTTAAAATCTTTTTCTTTACAAGCCTTTTCAATCTCGTCCAAAACATTTTGCTCATCTATTTCTATGGAGAATAGCCATACATAAGATTCCAACACTTTTCTTATCTCATTTTTTTTCTGTAATCTACCATTTCTCAAGATAAGCCAGATAGCCAAAAAACGTTCTGACAACGAATATACATTACCTTTTTTTCTCCTATTTACAGAGTTTTTTTTCTTACTTTCCCATTCATAAGTATCAATTTTTGTAGTTTCCAACCATCCTGTAGCTATTAAATGGTTTAAATGTGGAGATATCTGATTATTTTTAAGTCTAGTTATTTCCGATATATCAGAAATATGGATTGGATCCCAATTTTGAGCTATTGCGTTTAATATAATCTGTTGTTGAGCGGGTAATTCCTCGAAACGAGCTTTATTCAAAGGTGTTGAATCGTCAATAAGTGCTTCCAAATCCTCAACTATTGTTTCAGAAAATCCTCGTACTAACAATTTAAATAAAATCACTACATTGCGAGGATTTCCGCCTGTTAATTGGAACAAAGATTTCAAGCGTACACTGTTGGATGCATTGATAGTTATTCCAATTTTAGTTATTTCAGACAATCTGTTTATTATTTCAATAAGTTCAGTTGAGTTTAATCTCTTTAATTTATAACTTTGAAAAAAATCATAAAATGGTGCTTTATAGTTTATTATATGTTCTTTGATATCTGAAACTCCAGCCATAACAACACCTGCACCAATAATAATTGGGCATTCATTTTTGCTCAAATACCCGCGAAAAATATTTTGTTCTTTAACATTTAAACGATCAAGTGCTAAACCAATATTATCCAATAAAATAACAGGTCTTAGATGCATACTTTTACAAACATTCATAAAATGTGTATACAAGCTCTCACATAAATAAAAACTATCTTTAGTTTCTTTCATTATTCTATCTATTTCTCTTTCGATAACATCAATATTGCCATTACTATCTAAGCCTTTTTCAAACATATATTCAAGCAACATATGAAAACAATTTAACCATAAATCAGCTAAATTATGTAAATTATATTGCTCTTCAGGAAGCAATATGGGAATATACCTTTCTGTAAACATTTCTTTTTGTAATTCAATGTCAATGCGTTTTAATAAAGTTGTTTTTCCCATACCTCTTTGTCCAATTATCAGGTAGTGTTGTGGTATGCTATCTGGTGTTTCATCTTTTAAACCTTCCATGATAGATTTAAATTCGCTTTTACGGGCTACAAAAAGTGCTTCTGTGAGATAAGCATTTTGTCTTTGTGGATTATAAACACCTATTTGCATCAAATTTACTTTTTCCATTGTAGATTTATCCCCCAAACTTGTTATACCAAAAATCTCTTAAAAGGGGTGAACGAAATGTATATTTTTCTTTATCATACATTAATACATCGTTAAGAAAAATAACAAACTCATCAAGAATAATCAAAGTTTCCTTGTCGTGAGGAAGAACTTTTTGTATTTCTTGATAAAAAATAGGTTTTCGTTTGTTAAATTCTACACCAACTTCTTTTATATTAATTTCTTTAATCTCGGGTGTTTTACTTTGTAACCAGTCTAATATATTTATTCCTTTTATTTCTCTCAAAATAAGTTTCATAAAATCGATTTCAGTAGGAGCTAATTGTAAATCTATATTGACTCCCTTCCACCCCTTATTTTCCATTTCTTCCTTTAATTTTCTAGCAAATGAAGTCTTGCCAACTCTGCGAGGAGCGGCAAGAATCAGATTTGCGCCATCCTCAAGTAATTCGATAGCGTGTTGTATTTCTTTGATCCTACCAAAAAAATTTTTACCCTCAGCAACCCGTCCAACAGTATTCATTATTTCATTCATAAAAAACCTCTATTAATGTTTTAGTATAATTAACTCCAAAAATAAAATTCGTTACATATATTTTTATTTATATATAACAATATTTATATTTACTTAATCATTTATAACAAGACAAAGCGCATTGGGTTTTTAAATCAGCACCCTACCCTCCCCCCATATTTATGGGGCGGTTCAAGAGACTTTGAGCTTGCGAAAAGGCTCGCAGAATTACGATCTGCCGTTTGCAAGACATTAATTATTAGGGGGGGGTATTGACTATCTATATAAAATCAAAAAAAGTTATCCACAAAATAAAAAAATAAAAAAAAGCAATAGATAGGGTTACTTTTTGATGATTTTTGTCTATATAATATATAGGAGGTTTTAAAGGGAGACATGGAACTAAAAAAACTGATTGAAGAAACTTTTGAGATGAATGTTTCAAAATTGTTGGGCTGGGCAAATAGAAAAGTCAGCAATAGGGACGAAGCAGAAGAATTGTGTCAGGAAGCAGTAATACGATTTTGTACATTAGTTTATGAAAAACACTCAAACCATAAATGTGGAACGCATACATGCGTTCCCTACGAACCATAAATGTGGAACGCATACATGCGTTCCCTACGAAATGGACATAATATGCAGGTAACATATATTAAATACATTTGGTTAGAAAACAGAAAAGACAATGTTTATATCTAACTATATGTATTTATAATAAGATACATAAACGACAAAAATTATTTTGCTAAATTTTGTCAAAAAATGAAGATTTTTAGTAACCGTTTTGAAAAACCTGACACCTATATAGTATAAGATAAAAAATTTTACAAGGGAAATTACGGATGGATAGAAAAACAGCAGAAGAAGTTGTTATCAATAATATTGGCACAATATATGGTTTCGCTCGTTCAAAAGAATGGGATGTTGACAAGATTGAAGAAATTGCTGCTCGTATAGCCTTTGAAGTTTATGTTTCGCTTTTAAGAGTTGAGTCGATACAAAGCATCAGAAGTTATATTTATAAGATTTCTTGCAATGTTTATTCCAAATTTGTCGATGAAGAAAAGAAACACGAACTTCTGCTACAAAACCATCAAAAACAACATAAAGAAGATAAGAATTATGATTTTTATGGTCTTGAAAAAGATTATTCAAGACTGAGAAAGGAAATCTCTTATCTTGGAAAGATTCATAGAGAAATCATAACTATGTATTATTTCAGTAAAATGGGTATTTTAGATATCGCACAAAAATTAAATTTATCTGTGGGATATATTAAAAAGCATCTTTTCGATGCTCGAGAACAACTTAGAGAGGGTATGACAATGCAAGATATTGATATCAATCAAGCGGTTGCGATAAAATTTAAAGGAGTAGGTCAATATGGGACTGATGGCGTAAATGGCGAAAACATAGATACCTACTTTAACAAATTAATCGCTCAAAATATTGCTTATGCGGCATATTATGAGGCAAAAACTATAACAGAAATTGCAAGGGAGCTTTGTATACCTGCAATTTATATAGAAAACGAACTACAAACACTTGTTGAATTTGGCTATATCGACAGAGTTTCAGGTAACAAGTATCTCACAAACATGATGATAATAGAAAATTCTAACAGAATTTTGGAAGAAAAACACGAAATATACACTAAATATGCTAAAATAGTTTGTGAAAAATATGTGCCAAAATTATTTAAAGTCATGGAAAAATTTGATCCCAAAACAATTTACACTCCTAAAAATGATTTAAATTTTCTTATGTGGTCTATTGTTTCTTATGCTACTAAATTCAAACTTACTTTACATGATAAAAGTTCTTTTTTAAATAAACATAAAATAACGCGTAAAGATGGCAGTGAGAATATAGCTTTTGCATGGATAGATGAAAGCTTGAAATGGCAAGAACTAAGTTATGTTAAGCGTCTTTATGATGTGTTAGAAGACATAAATAGTTATAACCAAAATGAAAAGCGTCATTGGCAATTTAACACTTATTATGATGATAGGAAAACAGATTGGCATGATTATTCTGGACTGGATTACGGTTTTTTATATGACCATTTAACAGGAAAAATCGTAAAAACCATTGAGCATGCAGATAAATACAAAAGACTTTATGACAAATGCTTTTTGGTTAGAGTCAAAGATACAGACTATATAAATATGATTCTTGTAAAACCTTCTGAAAAAGTTCTTTTAGATATGCTTCCTGAAATGACTGTAAGGTTAAAATCAATTAGTAAAAAACTTGATGAAGAGATTTTTAATGTAGATAAAACTCAATTTCCATCACATATACACGATTTATGTCGTTCATGGAATACAGATGTTTTAGCAAGCACAGAAATCAGAACACGAGTTTTAGAACAACTACTAAAAAAAGGTATGTTAGAAGAATTAACAGAAGCTCAAAAAATGACAGTAAATATCGTTATGTTTAGCGATATACTGCCAGAGTAAAAAATAAATACAGACTACAGATCTGTATACAAAAATAGGAGGACCTCTATGGTTACTAAAGAAAACAAAAATCAATTGAGAATGTTAAATGATAATATCTCAATTTTTAGAGCGATATTTTTTATCGTAACAACCATGCTAAGTTTCAGCTTTTTATATAGCGAGACTATAGCTCAACCACCGACAAATTTTAACGACCCAGATGCAGGCACAGTGGCAAATCCATTCCTTATAAGCAATCTGGCAAACCTGAGATGGTTGTCTGAAACTAATCAGTATTGGGGTGGTATACGAATGACAGGTGGTATACAAATCAACAAATACTATTTCAGTCAAACAGCAGATATTGATGCAGCCGAAACACAATTTTGGTATGAGGGATTGGGGTTTAGACCTATCGGAGGGCTATATGTCAATCTCAATCTTCATTTTTTTGCTTCTTCCTATAATGGTAACAATTTTAAAATCAGCAATTTGCATTTTAATCGCCCTTTAGGACATAGAGTAGGAATGTTTGGATGGGCTGAGTTTGCAGAACTACACAATATTGTCATAGAAAACATAAACATTCAACAGGCAAGCGCAGATACAGGTGCTTTACTTGCGACTGGATTTGATGGAAATACAATCCAAAATAGTTCTGCATCTGGCTCAATATCAACTGTAGTAGTAAATCTACAAGATCCACCAGCAGTAGGGGGATTGGTTGGATTATTTAGAGGTAGTCATGATAGCTCATTGTCTAACAGCTATTCAACAGTAAATCTTGATGTTGTAAGTGATTTTCGCGTGGGAGGGGTCATAGGTCAGATTAATGGATCTCCAACAATCAATAATTTATTTTATATGGGTATTATCAACAATCTCGATGGTATACCTGAAGTAGGAGGCTTATTTGGTCGCACAGCAAGTGCAGTGATAGAAAATTGTTATGCTGTCAGTAGTGGTAATAGTCCAAATATGGGAGGTATCTCGCACACCACAACCAATACAAGCATTTTCAATAGTTTCTGGAATTATTATACATCAGAGACTTTATTGCCTGTTTATAATGTCAGGGATATTTTTTGGAATCTTGATACAGCTATAGGAGAAATCACAAAAGCTTTGAAAACAGTAGATACTTACATCCAGAGTGGTTGGGATTTTGAGAATATCTGGGCAATAAATCAAAACTTTAATAGTGGTTATCCTTTTTTAAGGGTGATGCACCCAGATGTATCTCATATACCATATCAACCTGAAGATGACAATTATACTATCCCTTTAAATGCACCTATAAACTATTATGAACCAAAATCAGGAACCGTTGCAAATCCCTTTTTGATAAGCAGTCTAAACAATCTAAAATGGTTGTCTGAAAACAACACACAATGGTGGCGTGGACTAAACACTCATATTTATTTTTTACAAACAGACGATATAGATGCTACAGAAACTATCAACTGGAACGGAGGTGCAGGTTTTGAGCCAATAGGACATATTACCACATTTACACTATATCCAGCCAGGCCAGTATACGCATTTGTGGGAGGTTATGATGGCAATGATTTTACTATAAGTAATTTATTCATAAATAAAACACTAAGTAATGTTGATAGTGTAGCTGGAATGTTTTATCGGCTTACAAATAATTCTTTCATAAAGAAACTAAACTTAGAAGATTTTGACTTTAGAGCAAATACGCCCGGTTCAGTATCTGGGAGCACTTATGTAGGAGGATTAGTTGGTTTTTTAGTTGATTCAACTATCATGGACTGTTCAGTAACAGGCTCGTTTATAAAAACTGGATATCCTAATTACGCATCAGGCGACATAGGTGGATTTATAGGAATAGCAAGAAGATCAATAATAAAAAACATTAGTATTGATATGAATGTAAATTTTAATATGTCAGGAACTTCGTTTTACAATATAGGTGGGATGATTGGAGCCATAGCGGAGAATAGCACTTTGTCAAATGCTAGTATGAAAGGGTCTACAACCGTTTTTTCGGATTCGTTTACTGAAGTCGGTGGAATTGTTGGTCAAGGAAGTTCTATTGGTGGAAGTATTACAAATAGTTATTCCACCTCTGATGTTACCGTGTCCAGTTCATCAGTTGAAGTTGGTGGAATTGCTGGTACAATAAAAGGAAATTTTACTGTGAGTTATAGCTATTCTACTGGTGAGATAAAAGCAACTGGAATTACTCCAAATTCACGAGCTAGGTCAGGTGGAATTAGTGGTGCTAATTATAACGCCATAATAATAAACTGCTATTCAACAGGCGATATCTCTGCGACATCTGGCTTCGGCTCAGCAGGAAGAGCTTATGCTGGTGGAATCAGTGGTATAACTATAGCTAATGACCCTAACTCATCACCCCCTATAGTATCATTTAGTTATGCTATAGGAGAAATAAATATTTCTTCTCCAAATCCTCATGTAGGGGGTATTATAGGTTCATTATATGATGGGCAAGTGTTACATTGTTTTTGGGATTTAGAAACAACAGGAATGCTTTATGCCACAAATGATTTCACTCCTCCAACAAATTTTGGTTTACCAACTTTAGAAATGAAGAATATTGTAAACTATTTAAACAATGGTTGGGATTTTGTAGAGATATGGGGTATAGAACCAGAAATTAACGAAGGTTATCCCTTTTTAAGAATAATATCAGATGAAGATTCTACAATTTTTTATCCACCCAATAATTTGGAAGGCTCTATAATCTTGTTAGACAATCTGCAATATAAATTTTTATCAAATAAAGCTATATTTTTGTCATGGGAAGCTCCAAATGAAGGAAGTAGCGGAATCTTTGACCATTTTAAATTATATCGTGATGGCATAGTTATTTCAAATAATGTCTTGGAAAATAGTTTTGTTGACTCAGACATAGTTTATGATACTATGTATTCATACTATGTTACGGCTTTTTATGTAGATATTGAGGGTGAGTCTATACCATCAAATATCATAACTATAAAAATCGAAATAGAACCGATACCAAATCCTGTTTTGCTAATGACACCAGAAAATGAGGCTGTAGAAGTGAAATTGAGACCAGTTTTTACATGGGAATTGCCAACGGAGGGTGGTGAGATAGAGGGATTGAGGTTTTATATTGATATACATCACCATGTAGTGTCAGAGCTTGCCTCTGAGCTTGTGATAAATAATGTTACCTTAGAAAACCCAATTCAATTGAGCAACGATAGCCTACCTTTCCTCCAGAAAACGCACAGAGGCAAGCTCTGGCACTACATGGAGGCGGCAAATCACATCCTCCTACCCCCGGATACCACTGAATATACACTTGAAATAGATTTAGAATATGAGACCACATATTATTGGCAAGTCATAGCCTTTAATGAAAATGGAGATTCTATAGACAATCAGGTTTTTAGCTTTATGACAAGAGGTGTCGATATTGAGTCACCACCAAATCCTGTCGCTTTACTAAATCCAGATAATGAGGCTGATGAGGTAGAATTGAGACCGGTATTTGCATGGGAACTGCCAACAGAAGGCGGTGAAATAGCGGGACTAAGGTTTTATATTGATATACATCACCATGTAGTGTCAGAGATTGCCTCTGTGCTTATGGGAAATAATGTTACCTTAGAAAACCCAATTCAATCGAGCAGTGCTACCCCGCCTTTCCTCCAGAAAATGCACAGAGGTGATTGCTTCGTCCCTCGCAACTGGCACTACATGGAGGCGGCAAATCACATCCTCCTACCCCCGGATACCACTGAATATACACTTGAAATAGATTTAGAATATGAGACCACATATTATTGGCAAGTCATAGCCTTTAATGAAAACGGAGATTCTATAGACAATCAGGTTTTTAGCTTTATGACAAGAGGTGTCGATATAGAGCCACCACCCGAGCCTGTAGTATTACTCACTCCTGTAAATGAGACAGATGAGGTAGAATTGAGACCGGTATTTACATGGGAATTGCCAACGGAGGGTGGTGAAATAGCGGGACTAAGGTTTTATATTGATATACATCACCATGTAGTGTCAGAGCTTGCCTCTGTGCTTGTGGGAAATAATCCAAAAACGCACAGAGACAAGCTCTGGCAATACATGGAGGCAGCAAATCACATCCTCCTACCCCCAGATACCACAGAATACACACTTGAAATAGACTTAGAATATGAGACTACATATTATTGGCAAATCATAGCCTTTAATGAAAACGGAGATTCTCTAGACAATCAGGTCTTTAGATTTACAACCATAAAATATTCATCAGACCAAAATGAATATATCACACCTCTAATCACAGAGCTACTCGGCAATTTTCCCAATCCTTTTAATCCAGAGACGACAATCAGATTTTCCGTAGGGAACGCATTTGTCAGTTCCGAACCAATCCATGTCTCGATTGACATTTACAACATAAGAGGACAAAAAATCAAGTCTCTTGTGAATGATTTTAGGATTTCAGGAGAACATCAGGTGATTTGGAATGGGACAGATGATTTTGGTCATGCTGTTCGTAGTGGTGTTTATTTTTATCAAATGACTACAGATGATTATAGGGAAACAAAAAGGATGTTGATGTTGAAATAATAGAGAATTATGAAATGTCAACTTTCTAGTTGACAAAAAGAGTGTTTGAAAAAAGATGATTTACCGAAGGAGGTGCACAAAATGACCAAGAAGGCAAATTTCAAATTTATCTTTTTATTTAATTTGATGTTAATTATTACTATTTTTAGCACAATTTTACAAGGTGTGGAAAATAATCATGATTTCCTAAATGATTGGCGTATTCAATACGGCACTACAGACAATTACAAACTTGATGACATTTATCCTGGTAGAATCACAGTCTGTTTTTCAGCAGACCTCATCGGAAACACCAGAGGAATGCTGGAAATAACCCATGAAAATGGCATTGTCCGCACACCTTATGACTGGTTCAACGAACTGGCAGACGAATACCAAATAGTTAACCTCACTCGCAAATATAGGGTAAAGAACACAGAGTGGAATCTTGATGGGAAATACCCGATGAATGTATTCCGCATAGAATCAAATGACCATAGTAGAACAAACGAACTATTAAATATATTAAAAATAGAGAATAATGTTTTATTTGCAGAGCTGGAAGGGATTGCAAGTTTCGGTGATATCACACACCGTAGCGGTGATTTCCAATCGCCAACAACCACACACCGTAGCGGTGATTTCCAATCGCCAACAACCACAAACCGTAGCGGTGATTTCCAATCGCCAACAACCACAAACCGTAGCGGTGATTTCCAATCACCAACAATGGCAAATAACTTCACCCCGAACTGGAAAGTTCAGGATACAGAAAAATTGCTACACATCCCCAACGACCCAGAACTACATTTTCAATGGGCATTTACCAATGCACAGGTCTTTGAAACTTGGGCTATGCAAACAGGTTCACCTGAAATAATCATCGGTATTGTGGACTCTGGTATAAAATGGAACCACCCAGACCTCGCAGCGAATATCTGGATAAATGAAGCTGAATTACCCGGTATTACAATAAATTGGGAAAATGGTAGTATCACGGGTGGAGATTGCCCCGGAGCAGACACTCATATCGAGGGTGTGATATGCCCCGGAGACAATGATGGAAATGGCTTTTGTGATGATGTCATGGGCTGGGATTTTTGGTCAACACATCCCAATGGTGGTGAGAGCAACAATCCATTTCAAAATCTAAATGGAAGTGCTCATGGAACTCATGTAGCAGGCTGTGCTGCTGCTGTTGGAAACAATAGTATAGGAGTAGCTGGTCCTGCATTTACTACAAAATTACTCAATACAAAACATTCTCCTTTTAATTATTTTACAAATGGCATATTCGAGCCTTATGCAGGTATTTATTATATGGTGGATACAGGGGTTCATTTAATAAATTGTTCTTGGGGTGGTTATTATTTTGAAGAAGAAGCAAATCTTGCAGCTACTTATGCAAAAGATCATGGCGTTTTGATGATAACATCGGCTGGTAATACTTATCTTAATGAAACCACATTCCCAGCAGCAGCCGATGATGCATTCGCAGTAGTTGCTACTACTATCACTGATACAAAGGTAGCATTTTCAACTTATGGAGATTGGGTTGACATTTCAGCACCGGGCGTTGATATCCTTTCCACTGCTTTTAATACTATAGGCGAAGATACATATCTGTTTGCTAGCGGAACATCAATGGCATCTCCTATAGTAGCTGGAATAGCAGCACTTGTAAAATCCCAAAATCAGAATATGTCCATAGATGATTTAATTTATTTTTTACAAGCTGGTGCCGACCCTATTGACCATTTAAATCCAAGTATAAGTGGTCTTCTCGGAGCAGGAAGAGTAAATGCTTTAAATTCTGTGAGCATGGCATTGTCTTTACAAAATGACTTAGCGACAATAAATATTGAAGGTCCTGAATTGGTTTTGCAAAATACTTTAATTAGTTATACTATCTCTGTTCGTAATTTTGGTTTAAACTCTGCTAGTGGATATACAGTAAACTTGATGAAAGAAGGTGAGCTCACTCCTTTATCATCATCTGTCGGTGTGCCTTTATTACCGGGCGATTCACACGATTTCACTTTGGAATATATACCAAATAATAGTGGACAGTTCCAAATTTATGGCGAAATTATCTGGAATATTGATGAAAATCCTAATAATAATAAAACTAAATCGCAAAGATTTACTGTTACTCCTTATGAGCTGGAAGAAATTTATGTGGGTGATCCTAATAGCACTGTTTTTCATAATCATACTTTTATCCATTATTGGCAAGTAAGAGGAATAACTCAGACTATTTATTATGAAGATGAATTGACCACTGGAACCATCTATCAAGTAACATTACGATTTAACTGCGTAAATAGTAGTAATGTATTAACAAAAATTAGAGGAGATATGGTTCGTCTTTATATGGCTACTACTGAACAAGCTGTATTTGAAAATAACAACGATTGGATACCTTTTGAGTTATTTTCTTTGGTATATTACGGAGAATTGGATATATATTCAGTAGGTACTTATGATGTAAATATAGTTTTGTCTACACCTTTTGAATATAATGGTGGAAATCTTGTTTTAATGGCTTTGAGAGATGATAGACCAGGTGCAGGAGGAAATTTCTTCCAATTTACAAATACACCGGGAGTTTATAGAAATATACATTGGGGAGCTCTTGTAGGCAATATGCCTATCAGCATCAATCCATACCCGACAGCAGATGGAAGAGTCGATGGCTTTACCAATGCAAGGTTCTTTATTTTGGGAGATGGTTTTTATCCACCTACCAATCTTGAAGCTGTTTTGGAAGATGGAGCAGTGAATCTGTCTTGGGAGGCACCAGCAGAAAGTGAGTATGCATCTTTTGAGTATTTTAATGTTTATAAAAATGGTATAATAATGTCTGATACAATAAATTTCTTTTTTATAGACGAAGACATTGAAGAAGGTATTGAATATAATTATTGGGTTACAGCTGTATATTCTGAACCTGATGGTGAATCTGTATCATCAAATGTAGTAACGATAAAGATACCAATAGAAACTCCACCTGGGGCTGTGGTTTTAATTTCGCCTGAAAATAATACCGTAGAAGTAGAATTGAGACAGGTATTTACATGGGAACTGCCAACAGAAGGTGGTGAAATAGAGGGATTGAGGTTTTATATTGATATACATCACCATGTAGTGTCAGAGCTTGCTTCTGTGCTTGTGGGAAATAATCCAAAAACGCACAGAGGCAAGCTCTGGCACTACGTAGAGGCGGCAAATCACATCCTCCTACCCCCGGATACCACAGAATACACACTTGAAATAGATTTAGAATATGCTACAACATACTATTGGCAAGTCATAGCCTTTAATGAATATGGAGATTCTAAAGAAAATCAGGTTTTTAGCTTTACGACAAGAGGTATCGAAGTAGAGCCAACACCCGAGCCTGTAGTATTACTCACTCCTGAAAATGAGGCTGTCGATGTAGAGTTGAGACCAGTATTTACATGGGAATTGCCAACGGAGGGTGGTGAAATAGAGGGATTGAGGTTGTATATTGATATACATCACCATGTAGTGCCAGAGCTTGCCTCTGTGCTTGTGGGAAATAATCCAAAAACGCACAGAGGCAAGCTCTGGCACTACAAGGAGGCGGCAAATCACATCCTCCTACCCCCGGATACCACAGAATACACACTTGAAATAGATTTAGAATATGCTACAACATACTATTGGCAAGTCATAGTCTTTAATGAATACGGAGATTCTGAAAACAATCAAATATTTTATTTTACAACAAAAGATGTCGATGTAGAGCCACCACCAAATCCTGTAGTTCTACTCACTCCTGTAAATGAGACTGAAGAAGTAGAATTGAGACCGGTATTTACATGGGAATTGCCAACGGAGGGTGCTGAAATAACGGGATTGAGGTTTTATATCTCTTCCGTACAGTCATTCGTCTCGAATGACAATTTCCGCTTTAATTCTGTAGGGAACGCACTTGTGCGTTCCGTTATGTCAATCGGGATGATTGACGCTACGAAAGCGGAACGCAAAATTGCGTCCCCTACAATATTACCCGCTGATACCGCAGAATACACACTTGAAATAGATTTAGAGTATGCTACAACATACATTTGGCAAGTCATAGCCTTTAATGAATACGGAGATTCTGAAAACAATCAAATATTTTATTTTACTACAAAAGATGTCGATGTAGAGCCAGCACCAAATCCTGTCGCTTTACTCACTCCAGTAAATGAGGCTGTCGATGTAGAGTTGAGACCAGTATTTACATGGGAATTGCCAACGGAGGGTGCTGAAATAACGGGATTGAGGTTTTATATTGATATACATCACCATGTAGTGTCAGAGCTTGCCTCTGTGCTTGTGGGAAATAATCCAAAAACGCACAGAGGCAAGCTCTGGCACTACATGGAGGTGGCAAATCACATCCTCCTACCCCCGGATACCACAGAATACACACTTGAAATAGATTTAGAATATGCTACAACATACTACTGGCAAGTCGTAGCTTTTAACGAGCACGGAGATTCTAAAGAAAATCAGATTTTTAGCTTTACTACCATAAAGTTTGTTTCTGATATAGACGATACCATCTTACCATCTCAAACAGAATTAGTAGGAAATTATCCGAACCCATTCAACCCAGAAACCACAATTCATTTTAACCTAGCGAATAATTCAAGGGTTGTGATTGATATTTTCAATGTAAGGGGGCAGTTAGTGATACCGCTTTTGAATGAAAATCTCACAGCAGGATATCACAATGTTCGTTGGAATGGAACAGACTACATGGGGAGCAGTGTTTCTACTGGTATTTACTTTTATAGAATGACAACGGATTACATTGTTCAAACCAAAAGAATGGTTTTGATGAAATAGAAACATCGATTACAATAATAGACATCTTATAACTTTTTTAAATTTGGCATGTTAATGTGGGGACACCCCCATAAGTGTCAACTCTTGTTCGTAGCGGCAATCTCCGATTGCCATAAACCATTGTCAAATGCCAATCGGAGATGACAGGCTACTCCGCTTCGCTTCGTGGTGGCACTTCGGACAAAAATTGACACTTATGGTAGGATGCCTACCATCATGGTATTCTTTTCAATCCATATTTGTAATTCTCCCGATACCTGCGACAGAACGATTGACTCTTGGATTTCCCCAATAATTCACTCTACCTGCACCTGCGAGGTCGATTTTTAGCTCTTCTGCTGCGTAGACATTGGCACTAACCGCGCCAGCGGCATCAATATTTACTTTTTGTGCTATCAAGTCTTTAGCGTTAATGTTTCCTGCACCTGCTGAATCTATTTTTAAGATGTCTGCGTGTCCGGAAACATTAACTGTCCCAGAGCCAGCTATATCAAAGGAAAGCTGATCGACTTTTATATCGGGTAGGTAGATATTTCCAGAGCCAGCAATGTCAAAGTTGAGTTTTGGTAAATCTACGAAAGGGTCAAAAACTATTTTTCCAGAGCCAGCTTGTTCTATTCTTTCGATACTTGGTGCTGAGATATAAAGCTGCAATTTCGTTTTTGCATCTACTAAGACGCTTCCGTCTTTAACATAGATTGTTACATTTCTGCTGTTCACATTGATAACTCTGTTGTTATTTGAGTTATTTTCCTCACTTTCTTTGTAAATCTCCAAAATTTGGTCTCTGTATTCAAATTTAACAGATTGGAGATGAGTTTCCTCACTTGCTTTCAATACCACAGACCTTTCTGCAGCCTGAGTAAAAAAGACATCAAAATTACCGCTGACATGGAGACTGGAAAACTCCTGTGTTGGCAGTCTCATTTCATGGACAAATTCCATATTTCCTCCTGATAGGCTATTCAAGCAGCCAAATGTTATTAACAGACATAAAATAGTGAAAACTAACACTATTCCTCTTTTTGCTACACTATTCATAATTACTCCTATATAATTTATTTTACTTTTTTATATTGCAATATCTGTGCCAAAGATTATGAAGTGTATAAAAAAACCTTAAAAGTGTTGTATATGAAGTAAAATGACTTTTTTATGAAAATATATTTTTTTTATGTATATAATTATGATATAAAAATTATATAAATTTGATATAATAGTATAAAAATAGAGTCATTTTTTCTATCTTTAAAACTCTTTTTTATAGCTAAGTATCTCTATGCACTCAACTTCTCACTACACTTTTATTTTTCCATTTACCTTTTTTATAATAGATATACACTAGTATAAAACCCAATGTCCAGGCTATCGGATTTCCCCACCAAATGCCTGTATCGCCAAGCCCAGACCATTCTCGCGACAGAATATAGCTTGCTGGCAATCTGACAAACCAGAGCATTAGGACAGTGCTAAAAAGAGGAAATATAGTGTCACCTGCACCTCTCAGTAGCGAATTTGTGATAAACATAGCGGAAATAACTACATAAAACATACTACAAATCATGAGCAGTTCTGAGGCAACCCTTTGAACTTCTGTCTCAGGAGAAAAAAAACTGACCAAATATTCATTAAAAAACAAGAATACAAGACCCAATCCAAAAGAGATACCACAGGATAGTATCATCGCAGCATGGTAGCCTTTTCTAATCCTATCATAATGCCCTGCACCCGCATTTTGTCCGACAAAGCTCGTCAATGCCTGAGCTATACTCAGCATAGGCAAGATAGCGAGAGAATCAAGCTTTGTGCCAATGGTCAAGCCTGCTAAAGTATCCTTTCCAAAACCGCCTGCAATAGATACCAATAATGTAGCACCGAGCCCGACTGCCATTTGCTGAACACCTGTAGGTAAACCGAGTTTTATACATTTAAAAAATATTTCTTTATCAAATTTTAATCTGAAAAAATTTATTTTTACAAAAGTGTGCCGTGTATTCAGCCAAATTGTCAGTCCAAAAAAAGCAACTGCTTGTGAAATCACAGTCGCCAAAGCTACCGCAGCTATGCCCCATCCACAAACAAGGACAAAGACCAAATCCAGTATGATGTTTAATACTACTGATATTATCAAAAAATAAAGAGGTGTCTTGGAGTCTCCTAAGGCACGCAAAATGTCGCTGACACCGTTGTAACCAAACATAAATATAGAGCCAGAAATAAACACTTTAAAATAAGCTGTCGCTGTTTCGATGATTTCGGCAGGTAATCTCAATAATACAAATATGCTCTCTGCAAAAAGAAAGCCGACTACACCAATGAAAAGACCAAGAGATAAACCTATTATCATCATTGTGTCTATCCCTTTTTTGACCTTTTCCATATCCTTGATACCAAAATATTGAGAAATGACTATGGAAGCTCCCATTGTTAAACCCATAATCATAGCTATCAAGACAAATATCACTGGAAAAGAAGCACCAACTGCTCCAAGAGAAGCACTCCCTAAATAATTACCAACTATGAGGCTGTCTACTATATTGTATAACTGCTGAAATACACTGCCGAGAAGTATCGGCATTGAAAACTTTAAAATACTTTTAAATTCATTTCCTATAGTCAAATCTTTCATAAAATACCATCTTTTAAACAAATATTTTTATATGGCTTTAAAAGTCAATCATTATTTGAGGCTATATAAAAGTATTATACTATATTCTGAAAAAGAGTAAACAATATCAAAATTTACTTTAAAGAAAAGGCTTGACAAATAGGTCATTATTAATAAATTGGCGTGTTTGTAGTATTTCTATTTGAGATTGAGCCCATTCATTATTTTGAAGGTTTATCAAGAACAATCCAGCAAAAATAAAAAAACTTCAGTATCAAAAAGAAATGTTATTGAATAATAAAATAAAAAGAAGGTGTATGAAAAACCTCATAGATAAGTTTGAAAATTTTGGATTGCAGCACAATTTTTTAAAGCAGAAAGCAAGGATATTAATAGGTCTTTCAGGTGGTGCAGATTCTATGGCATTGACTCTATTGTTTATGGAGATTCAGGCGAAATATGCACTTTTTCTTGCTGTAGCGCATGTAAATTATAATCTTCGGGGTGAAGAATCCAAGCAGGATGAAATTTTTGTCAAAGAATTTTGTTTTAAGCATAATATGCCCCTTTATATATTAAAAGCAAAAATACAAGGTGAAGTTGGTATCCAAAACGAAGCTCGTGAGATTCGATTGGAATATTTTAGGAAGCTAAAAAAGCATTATAAACTTGATTTTATAGCCTTAGGTCATCATTATGAAGATCAGACGGAAACGGTTTTACACAGGTTTATTCGAGGCTCTGGACTAACTGGATTGAGTGGAATAACACCAATTAAAAATGATATTATCCATCCTTTATTATTATTTAAAAAAGAGATGTTAATCGAATATCTGAAATTCAAAGGAATAAGTTATCGAACAGACCAGACAAATTTTTCAAATCATTATACTCGAAATAAAATTAGAAATGAATTGATTCCGTTGATAAAACAAGAATTTAATCCAAATTTTGAAAAAAAAATGATAGATTATGGCAATCTATTTTATTTATCAGATAAATATTTTCAACAACAATCCAAAAAAGACTATAAAAAAGCAATTATATGTGAAAATGAAAATATCATTGTCTTTGATGTAGGAGTATTGAAAAAAAATTTTCCTATATTGGTATTTTATATATTTAGAGAGGCATATGGATTGCTTACAAAAAAAAACATGGATTTTTATACGGTTCATTTTTTAGATATAATGAGCCTATTGGAATCAGAAAGTGGTTATAAAGAGGTGTTTTTACCAGAAAATATTAAAGTGGAAAAAGATTATGAATTTTTAGTATTCAAAAAACTGGATAATTATCATGATCCAGCAAAAGAGTCAGAAAGAGTTTTGAACAAAATTCGTGATGTATTCGTATTTAATGAATATCGATTTGAGATGAAAAAAACAAAGCATAATCCTCTTATTGAATCTAATAGCGTTTTACCCTTGTCTCCAGAGCAAAAAATGATAAAGTCAAAAATGCCTTCAATATACACCTCTTACCCTTTTCCTAATAGTTTTGCAGTTTTTGATTTAGATAAAATATACTTTCCAATAACGCTACGATTTAGAAAGGCAGGGGATAAGTTTATGCCCTTTGGAATGAATAGTTATAAAAAGGTCAAAAATTTTTTCATTGACGAAAAAGTGCCTTTGAAAGAAAGGGCTAATATTGTGATTTTTTCAGATGCTGAGAAAATCATTTGGTTGAGTGGGTATAGGATAGACCAGAGAGTAGCAGTTTCTAATGAAACAAAAAACTTTTTATCCGTTAAAATAGAAAGATGTGAAGATATAAAAAATCGAGTCGCAATGAGAATAAAAAGCGTCGAGATATGATAAAGATGAAATGTTTAATATAATAAATTTAAACGGAGGTATTTATGAATAACGATTTGTCAGCAGTTCTTTTTGAAGAAAATGTGATCCGGATGCGGATAAGGGAGCTTGGCACAGAGCTTTCTAAGGTATATGCCGAAAAAAATCCTGTTCTAATCTGTGTATTACGAGGTGCAGTGGTATTTTTAACTGATTTGATGCGGCATATAACAATCCCATTAGAAATAGATTTTATGGGTATATCAAGTTATGGAGCCTCAGCCCAATCCTCAGGCAGCATCACAGTGAAAAACGATATAAATATCGATATAAAAGGTCGTCATGTCATCATAGTTGAAGATATAGTAGATACAGGATTGAGTTTACGCTTTTTGATAGGACATCTGGACATTTTATCCCCAGCGAGTATAGCAACCTGTGTGCTTTTAGACAAGCCCGAAGCCCATAAAATAGATATTCATATCGATTATGTAGGATTTGAGATAGGCAACGATTTTGTAGTCGGCTTTGGACTAGATTTCAATGAAAAATATAGAAATTTGCCTTATGTGGGCATCTTAAAAGAGGAGGTTTATATTGAACCCTAATAACCCTAATGAAGGTCGCAATAATAAAAACATGGGACCAAAGAAAAATGCTCCGATGAAAAAGCCACAACCATTTCTTTTTTGGATTTTAATTATACTTTTTGCAGTCATCATGTATAATATGTTCATCAATCAAAAGCCTACGAGTACAGTAGTTAGTTATAGTAGATTTTTGAATATGGTTGATGTAGGGATAGTCAAAAGTGTGACATTTGAAAATCAAGACATAAGGTTTGTTGACTTAAATGATGATAAATATTCGACTCATATGCCTATACCCGACCCAGCACTGGTGACATTATTAAACGAAAATGGCATAGAGATAATATCGCAAAGACCATCGAGATTTTGGATGACCATAATAGGTTGGTTACCATTTCTATTGTTGATAGGTTTTTGGTTGTTTTTTATGAGGTCAATGCATAGTGGAGGCAATAAAGCCTTTTCTTTTGGCAAAAGCAGAGCTAGATTGTTTGCTAGTGGAAAAACTAGAATAACTTTTAAAGATGTAGCTGGTGTCAACGAAGCCAAGGAAGAATTGCAAGAAATCGTAGAATATCTGAAGTCTCCGAGTAAATTTCAAAAACTTGGTGGTAGAATACCGCGTGGCGTGCTTTTACTGGGTAGACCTGGGACAGGAAAAACCCTTCTCGCCAAAGCTGTAGCAGGTGAGGCAGGAGTTCCCTTTTTTAGTATCAGCGGTTCAGACTTTGTAGAAATGTTTGTGGGTGTTGGAGCTTCGAGAGTGCGAGATTTATTTGATAATGCCAAAAAAAATGCCCCTTGTATAGCATTTATAGATGAAATAGACGCAGTTGGTCGTTCGAGAGGTGCAGGACTCGGTGGTGGTCATGACGAAAGGGAACAGACTTTGAATCAGTTATTGGTAGAAATGGACGGATTTGAAGCAAACGATTCAGTGATAATCATAGCAGCTACCAATAGACCTGATGTGCTTGACCCTGCTCTTCTGAGACCGGGTAGATTCGATAGACAAGTAATAGTCGATTTACCGGATATAATGGGCAGAAATGAGATATTAAAAGTTCATTCTGAAAAATTACCGCTCTCAGATGATGTTAATTTGATGATAGTAGCCAGAAGCACGCCCGGATTCAGTGGTGCAGATCTTGCTAATCTATGCAATGAAGCGGCTCTAATAGCAGCTCGCAAGGAAAAGAAAAACATCGAAATGATAGATTTTGACGAAGCTCGCGATAAAGTAACCCTCGGAAAGGAAAGAAGAAGTAAAACCATAGATGATGATGAAAAGAGAAGCATTTCTTATCATGAAGTAGGACATGTCCTTTGCTCAGTATTTCAAGACAAGACAGACTCAATCCATAAGGTTACAATAATTCCAAGAGGATTTACAGGTGGTGCAACTCATTCATTGGGCAATGACAAAATGACTTATTCAAAAACATATTTAAGTCAATTACTTGTCACTCTCATGGGAGGTCGATGTGCTGAAGAAATAGTTTTTGGCGAATTGACTACAGGCGCAGGCAACGATATACAGAGAGCGACAGATTTAGCTAAGAGAATGGTCTGTCATTGGGGAATGAGTGAGAAAATAGGACCAATGACAGTCGGTGGCGAGGATAAACAAGTATTTCTGGGAAAAGATTTTGTTCAGCAGGAATCAATGAGTCCAGCTACAGCTCAACTAGTTGATAGTGAAATCAGAGGAATTATTTATACAGCTCATGACAAAGCTACGAAAATACTGACAGAACACAAAAAAATTATGGATAAAATGGCTGAGTTATTGTTGGAAAAGGAAACTTTAAATTTAGAAGAAATCTATGAACTGATTTTGGAAGAAATAGATGAAAAAGATAAAGACTTTATCAATAAAAAGTATCATAAAGCCTGTGAAATGAAGATAGACACTTCTCAAAAAGCTGAAAATGAACAAGAGATAACAGAAAAAACAGAGGAAGATGAAGAAAAGGAAATTGACTCAAATGAGCCTATAATGGAGGATCAATGACAGAAATGCATGGCACAACGATCATAGCAGTTCGAAAAGAAGATAAAATCGCTATAGGTGGTGATGGGCAAGTCACTTTAGGTCATACTATATTCAAGTCCAAAAGCCAAAAGATCCGAACCCTTTACAATGGAGATGTGTTAGCAGGTTTTGCTGGAGCAACGGCAGATGCCTTTAATTTATTTGAAAGGTTTGAAGCAAAATTGAAAGAATTTAAGGGCAATCTTAAAAAAGCAGCAGTGGAATTAGCAAAAGAATGGCGTTCTGACAAATATTTAAGGCGATTGGAGGCAATGATCATCGCAATCAATAAAGATGATTTATATGTCATCAGTGGAACAGGTGATGTTATAGAACCAGATGACAATATAGCAGTCATTGGCTCTGGTGGTGCTTATGCTTTGTCAGCAGCTCGCGCCTTGGTAAAACATTCAGAATTGAATGCTTTTCAAATCGTGGAAGAGTCTTTGAAAATAACAGCCGATATCTGTATATATACAAATCACAATAGAACTATTTTGGAGAAATAAATGGACTATGTATTACAAAAACTTCGTAAAAGAAATATGACAGCATTGTCAAAACTTACACCGATAAATGTGGTCGAATACCTTGATAAGTATATCATAGGTCAGGATAAGGCAAAACGAGCTGTTTCCATAGCTCTGCGAAATCGTTGGAGAAGACAACAAGTTAATAAGCCTTTACAAGAAGATATCATCCCTAATAATATCATCTTAATCGGACCCACTGGAGTAGGAAAAACAGAAATTGCCAGAAGACTCGCACATCTCACCAATTCCCCCTTTATCAAGGTTGAGGCATCAAAATTTACTGAAGTCGGATATGTAGGGCGTGATGTAGAATCGATGGTTCGTGAATTGATGGATTTTGCTTTTAATCAGGTAAAAAGTGAATTAAATAAAGAGTTTGAGACCAAAGCGCAAGAAATAGCTGTAGAAAGGGTTTTGGATATACTTTTACCATGTCCATTTAAACCTAATGATCCAGATATAGAAGAAAAAGAAGCCCGTTATCTCAGAAGCCGCGAAAAAATGAGAACTAAATTGTTATCTGGTTCTTTGGATGAAAAAATAATTAGTGTTTCGATGGAAGATTCTTTGACACCTCCAACAGATTTTTTCCCTCCTAATATAATCAGCTTTGACATGGTCGATTTCAATTTTTCAGAAATGCTGTCCAATGTTCTACCTTCAAGAAAAGATAAAACCAAAGAGATGAATGTGAAAACGGCAATCTCGTTTTTTAAAGAGGTAGAGATAGGTAAACTGATAAGCCGTGATCGTGTCATAGAAGAAGCAAAATATCGCGTCGAAAACAATGGAATCATCTTTATTGACGAAATAGATAAAATAGCCTCCCTGGATAAAAAAAGCACTGCTGATGTCTCAAAATCAGGTGTCCAAAGAGATTTATTACCCATAGTGGAAGGTTCAAATGTCCCGACAAAATATGGCATCATAAATACCACGCATATTTTGTTTATTGCAGCTGGAGCTTTTCATGTAGCAAAGCCTTCAGACCTTATTCCCGAACTGCAAGGACGATTTCCCATAAGGGTTGAGTTGAACAGCCTTTCTAAAGAGGATTTTGAAAAAATCTTAACTATACCACAAAACGCATTAACAAAGCAATATACAGCAATGTTTAAAACAGAAAAGGTTGATTTGTCTTTTGAAGAAGAAGCAATATCAGAAATAGCCAGTTTTGCTGCTATAGCTAATGAAAAAATGGAAGACATTGGAGCGAGAAGGCTACAGACTATCATTAACGCCGTCCTTGATGACTATCTATTCGAAATGCCGAACCCGAAAATGAAAAAGGTAGCCATTTCTTCTAAAATGATAGTCGACAAGGTCAATCCTCTGATTGAAGACGAGGATCTTTCTAAATATATACTTTAAAAGGAGAAAACATGGATCACAAACAGAAATGTATGGAACAAAGAAATTTTTTAAAGGCAAATTTTATTGGATTGGAAAATGTAATAACAGACCAGATGAACTCAATTGATTATCCTCCAGTTCAAAAGGATTATGATGGAGAGCCAATCAAGCTTCCTGAAATAGATACTGAAAGAATCCCAAACAAAAATATCATCGATTGTATAAAGAATCGTCGTAGTAGAAGGAAATTTTCTGACGAGAATATCTCATTACATGATTTATCTTTTTTACTATGGGCAACTCAAGGTGTGCAAAGAAAGCTTAACGATGACAAAATTACCTTAAGACCTGTTCCTTCTGGGGGTGCTAGACATCCATTTGAAACTTATCTCGCAATAAATTGTGTTGACGGTTTGGAAAAAGGGATTTATAGGTATTTGCCTTTGGAACATGCTTTGATATTTTTGTTTTCAGTAGATGATATGAAAAATAAGCTCACAGAAGCAAATCTTGGACAACCCTTTGCGGGAGAATCAGCAGTAACATTTCTTTGGTCTGTGATACCATATCGCACAGAATGGAGATATTCTTTTGTGAGTGCAAAAACAATCCTTCTCGATTGCGGTCATTTGGGTCAAAATCTTTATTTAGCTTGTGAAGCTATAGGACTTGGAACATGTGCTATCGCTGCTTATGACCAGAAAAAATGCGATGATTTGTTGAAACTTGACAGAGAAGATGAATTTGTTGTTTATGTTTCTCCTGTCGGGAAATATTGATTGATTTGGCGATTACGATGAGGAAGGCGGCTTGTATAAAGCCACAATATACTTTCTGTTATTCTGAACGATGTGAAGTATCTTAATGCATAGATATCCCCCCATTACAAAGGGGTATCAGTTTTATCAAAAAGTTTTTGAGCCTGTAATTCAGCTGCCTCAAAGTCACTATGTAGATATAACAACTCATTTATTTTTTCCAAGCATTCTTTGGTGTCTGATTTCCAAGTTTTTTCGTTCAAAAAAGTCAATATTTTGTAGGCAGCGGAATCATCATAATTTTGGCAAGCAATAATAATTTGTTGAAGGTTTTCTTTTAAAAGGTTATCATCTTCAATGATGTCGTCATTGGAAACATCGTTATCTTTTTTAATAGAAGGGCTTAAACGATTTACGAGGGCATCCAGATAGTCCGCAAAACTCGGAGAGTTTTCAGAAATAAACTGCAAATCTTGTCTCAAACCTGCTTTTTCGAGGTCTGCGGCGATTCTTGATTTTTCAGTTTCACCAATAGTAGCGAGTAGTGATTTCATAGCATGAGCATTTGTAGTAAAAAGTTTTATATCATTATTTATTAAAGCCGATCTAATGGAATCAGCGGCATTTTTTGCATCTCGACAAAAGATTTCAATTAGTTTTGGGTCTAAATCATTAATACCTATTGCATCAGAGGAGACAATATTATTTACAGGGACAATATTTGCAATCTCAGTCATATCTATAGTCCCTGCATATTTATCTTTAATATATTTTATTAAAACTTTATTTAGTAACCTAATATCAATAGGTTTTGAGACAAAATCATCAAAGCCATTTTGTTTAAACATTTCCTCGTTTCCTACGAGGGCATTTGCAGTCAGGGCAACAATCACACCATCATAACCCATTTCTCTTAGTTTTTGAGTAGTTTCGATACCATCCATTTGGGGCATCATGTGGTCCATAAATATTATATCGTAAACCTTTCCTTCGTTAATTTTATCAAGAGTCTCAAACCCACTCAAAACAGTTTCAATATTTAAATGATAAGGACTCATGAGTTTTGAAGCTACATACAAATTTGTTTCTACATCATCAACAATCAAAACTTTTCCATAAGGCATAGGCTCTTGGATAAATTGTAAATTATCTAGTTGTTTTTCAGATTTATAGGTTTGATTCTTTAGTTTTTGGATTATATCATTATCTATACATTGGTCATCAACTCTTTTTTGTTTTACTTTAACGGTAAAAATGCTACCTTTACCATAATCGCTTTGAACATCAATATACCCATCCATCAGTTCGATAAGTTTCTTTGAAATACTCAACCCCAAACCAGCTCCAATAGCATCCCTATTTTCTTGGGTATTAAATCTGGAATATTCACTAAAGAGCATTTTTTGGTCTTCTTCTTTAATACCTTGACCGGTGTCTTCGACACTGAAAATAATATAGATATCGTCTTTTTCTATACTTGGTTCAGTTGTGTTTAGATTGTCGCTGGGAGTAAATCTATCATAGATAGAGGCAGTATCTGAATTCATAGAAGGAGGTGAATAAACAATATCTTTTAATATAGGCGATAATTGTCGAAATTGTTCTGTTTTTATAGAAAGTTTAATAAATCCCTTATCAGTATATTTAATAGCATTGGTAAGAATATTATTTAAAATTTGTTTTAATCGCAAATCGTCACCATATAGGGTTTTAGGAAAAGAATCATCTATTTCAAGATAAAAATCAATCTTTTTTAAACCAATTTGCATAATATTTAACTGGATAGTTTCGTGAATAAAATTAGGAGTATCATAGTTTTTAGGGATCAATTCCATTTTTCCAGTTTCAATCTTTGATAAATCCAAAATATCGTTAATCAAAACGAGTAAATTGTTGCTCGCTTCATAAATTTTTTCAAATGATTCTGAAGTCTCCGATAAAAGATCCTTTTTTTGAAGTTCGAGCTGGGTAATGCCAAGTATAGCGTTCATAGGTGTTCTGATTTCATGTGACATTTTGGCGAGGAAAGTAGTTTTTATTCTCAAAGATTGCTCAGCGAGTTCTCTAGCGTTTTCAGCAGTTCTGCGTGCTTGTTCACTTTCAGTTAAATCAAACAAAAACAGCATCATACCGCCAACGAGTCCTTCATCGTCAATCATAGGAGTAAATTGTAATTTAAAATGCCCCGTATTTTCTTGTAAGTTGAAATGAGTGTCTAATTCAGTTTCTATGATTTTGCTACCGGCATTGGCAGACATATAATAATACTTGACATCCATGAGAATATCTTCGGATACAATCGGCTCAAATAATTCATCAATCTGTTTACCTAAAACATTATTTTCATCAAAAATATCACAATATCTAAACCAAGATTTGCTAATATAGACCAATTTTTCATCACTATCAAAAACCAGTAAAGGATTAGTAGTGCTTTTTAAAATCATCTCCACATATTGTTTTAAGACAGATTTTTCATCGAGAATGATTTTTCTTTGCATCTTTAATTGTTCAATCATGTTATTGAAAGCGTCAGAAAATTCACCCATGAAGTTTACATTTTGATTATAATCTCCAATAGCAACTTGCTGTGATTGCCAACTCAAGTGTTTTAAAGAGGCATGTAATGTTTTAAGCGGAGCAGCAATTTCATTGCCTCTTGAGGGAAAATCACAATTAAGATTACCTTTCGATAATTCTTTGGCAAAAGATTTAGTTTCTCCAACGATACTTTGTAGATAATTTAAACCTTTGCCAAGATTGTGAAATTCTTCGGGAAGTTTGTTGAAATCCAAAGAACATTCAGTAGTATTATAAATAATGCCACGAACATATTCAAATAAAGTATCAGCTATTTGTTTATGTGTTTTGACATTAGTATCATCATTATCTAACATAATATCCTTGGACATAGGTTTTTAATTAATTAAGCGAAAACGATTTGTTTTCATTCGTAGGTCATCTCGTAGAGATGAAAGCTCTGTAGAAATTGATGTCACCCTCAAACCAGCATCCCTACGGGATGCGTGTTGGTGTGTATCTCGTTTTCTACATAGCTTCACATACCTAACGGCATGTGTAAGGTATGATTTTATATAAAATGGGCTTATCGGAGAGGGATTATTCATGGTGGTGGAAGGGAAGAGATTCTTCGCTTCGCTCAGAATGACAAGGAATATGCTCAGAATGACAAAGAAGAGATTCTTCGCTTCGCTCAGAATGACAAAGATGAGATTCTTCGCTTCGCTCAGAATGACAAGGAAGAGATTCTTCGCTTCGCTCAGAATGACAAGGAAGAGATTCTTCGCTTCGCTCAGAATGACAAGGATGAGAATGACAGGTATGAGAATGACATGGTTCAGCATCATCAGATAGAGCCGATCAGAGATCGGCTCTCCCGATATAGAATATCCGCCAAAAGTGCTAAAGTTTGGTGGGGCATTTTTAAAAAAGAAAAACAAGATTTTAAGCTCCGGCAGTGCATTTGAATCTACAAATCCTATCTCCACTAGCCCAGCAGTCGATTTCTTTAACAGAATAGGGAACTCCCGTATAGACTTCTAAGATTCCAGCAATGAAACCTTCGTCGTAGATACAAACAGCTTCATCCGTAAGTGGTAGACCGCTACAATCAAGGTCTTCAGCCACAGTCAAGATGATATTCTTTGCTTCAGCATCGATAGACTCGACGCGTAGAATCCCAACTTTAAGAGTAGCTAAAGAATCTTGTAACGAAGCAACAAAATTGTTCAAATCTTGTTTTAAATTCAAGGCATTCTTAGCATATTCGCTCCCAGCGAGATGTCCAGCGTCATACAGAATTTTATCTGCTTGATCGCGACCGTAATTTTTGGTCATAACATCATAAATCGTGAACTGCATAAGTCTGTATACCAAAACAGGCATTTCGAGACCTAAAGTTCCGCGACCTTCCTTAATATCACCAAGACTTTCCCAAGTGAAAGTGCTGTGGTCAGTTTTTTGATTAAAAATGTTTTCCATTTTTATCCTCCTACTTTTTTTTTACATATTTATTTAAGATATCGTTCAGAAAACGAATATCTATCGGTTTAGGAATAAAGTCATCAAATTTATTTCTTTTAAACATTTCAGCATTACCAACGAGAGCGTTTGCAGTTAGGGCAACAATAATTCCTTCGTAACCCATATCTCTTAGTTTCAGGGTAGTTTCAATCCCATCCATTTGCGGCATCATGTGGTCCATAAAAATTATATCGTAAAACTTGCCATTTTTGATTTTATCAATAGTTTCAAATCCGCTGATAGCAGTATCAATTTGCAAGCTGTAAGAGGACATCAACCCCTCAGCAACAAATAAATTTGTTTCAACATCATCTACAATCAACACCTTTCCATAAGGCATGGGTTCGCAAAGTATTCTCAAGTTAATATTTTGATTTTCTCCAAAAAAAGTAAAATTGCTTAAACTTTTTGCTAATTCTGGGCCAATAACTTCACATTGGACAGACTTTTGACTAACAATTACAGTGAATTTGCTTCCTTTACCATATTCGCTTTCCACTTCAATCGAGCCTTCCATCATTTCAACCAATTTTTTTACAATAGTTAGACCAATACCAGTCCCTTCTTTACTTCTGTTTGCTTTAGCATTAAATCTGATATATTCAGAGAAAAGTCTTTTTTGGTCTTCGGGTTTCATACCTTGCCCTGTGTCTTCCACAATAAATTTGAGAGAAGTGTCATATCCACTTTGAGAATGAGATGTTTTATTATGAGGTAGCACATTGTTGATACTATGACTTACAGACAGTTTTACATGTCCTTCATCAGAATATTTAATAGCATTTGAGAGCAAATTATTGAGAATTTGTTTTAAACGAAGTTCATCACCAATCATTTTTGAAGGTAGATTTTCATCAATATCCAGGATTAAATCAATTTGTTTTGAGCCAATCCTGACAATATTTAGTTGTGCAGTATCATGTATAAAGCTAGGCATATCATATTCAGTATTAACAAGGTCCATTTTCCCGGTTTCAATCTTTGAGAGGTCGAGAATATCATTGATGATACTAAGTAAACTCCCACCTGAATTATACATCATCACCAGGGCTGATCTATATTCATCTTGTAAATCATCTTTATTCAAAAGGATTTGAGTAATACCAATAATAGCGTTCATAGGTGTTCTAATTTCATGTGACATCGCAGCGAGAAATTCACTTTTGCTTTTATTTGCTTCTTTAGCAGCTTGCTGGCTTTTCACAGTAGTGGTAATGTCAGCAAGGTCAATAAATGAACCTTCAAACTCACCACTGAGTTTATCTTTTACAATCTTGAAAAACCTCTGTTCTCCCTCTACCTGAAGCTCCATGATGGTTTCATAATACCCTTCAACATCCATAATATTGGCAAACATAAATTTTAATTTAATGTCTCCAACAAGGTCCATAAGTGGTTGTCCAATAGCAAATTCTTTTCTTTGGTATTGGAAAAATTTGGCAATTTGATCAGAAAGATAAAGCACTCTCCTATTTTTGTCAGTAATAACCATCATATTGGGAGTGCTGAATAATAAAGAAGAAAAAGCAACTAAGGCTTTATCGGAGAGACCTTCTTTTTGTTCAACGCGATAAGTTTGTATCATTAAAAAGATAGAGCCATAAAGATACATGGAAAATTGCATAAAAAAACGATAATTGTCATACCATTCGAGTTTAGAAATGAGAAAAATCAAAGCGAGTATGTTAATAATAGCAGAAATAATGATAAAATGAAGAAGTAATTTAAACTTTTTTACAGTAGTAATAGTTCCAACAACAAGTAACATTACAAAGAAATAAAAATCAAGAAATTGTAAATAAGCTGCTACCGCGAGGAAAATAAGATTCGTCATGATACCGACTACAATGGGAATATTTTGATATTTAGGAAAAAATAAATACGAAATGGCAATAGTTATAGCTATAGGAGTGCCAGCAATAACAGTCAAAAAAGTAATCCAAGAGTCCAAACCAAAATACTTTGATCCAACGAGGAGAAGCCCTCCATAAAGAATAAATATCCCCAAAGAGAGAATCATCCACATCTTCAAGCTTTGACGGCAAACATTGAGGGAATTATTGTTGTTTGTCAAAATTATCTCCTTGTATAGCTTTAAAAGCTCTATGTGAATAATCGGCAAAACTCAAGCCTTCAGGAGCAAAAAATTTCACACCATTGGGGACTATATTAAGTTTAATATCTTGTGTATATAATGCTTCTCCATCCATTTGTATAGATAAAGGGTCATCGCTTTTAATCTCAAGAGATTTCCCTTTTCTATGGATAAATCTTTTACATTTTTCAAATTGCCCACTATTTCTAAGAGTAATAGTTTTTAAGACTTCGAGTTTTGAAAACGGAGATAAGAAAATTATATCGAGAACGCCATCGTTTGGTTTAGCATAAGGACTAGGGACATAAGTGCCTCCATCGGTTGGTGAGTTTGCAACATGTATATCTGCATAAATACCGGATAAATCTTCACCATCCAAGATTACATTATATTTTTGCAGAACAATCTCTAAATTTGACATAGCTCTAGCAGCAGAAATAGAATATACTTGTGGAGTATATCTGCTTACCCATTTTAATTTAGGATTTCTCAAGACAGAGTTCGCATAATATAAACTACGCCCTACCAAACCAATATTAACCTCATTGATGGCAAAGTTTGAACCACAATCAATGATATCAATATATTGAGAAGGGGCATCTATAAGATTGTTAAAATCACGGAAAGTAGGATGAACACCCTCACCAAAGGCACGAAGAAAATCATTTGCATTACCATAAGGGACACTGGTCAACTCTGCATTGGGGAATTTTACCATACCATTTAAACAATCAAATAAAATGCCATCACCACCAATAGCGTAAACTCTGACCATTTCATCGGTGGGAACCGTAAGTATATAACGATGCACCGCAGCGACAGCATCACGCGGGAAGCGAGAGATGTATATTTTATAATCTTTCTTTTGGCGAGAAAAAATATTTTCAATATCTTTGATTATTTGTTTTATACTATCAGGTTTTCTGAAAGAATGAGGATTAATCACTAAAAAATGATTGATTTTTTTGAAAGTTTGCCTCACTTCGTAAGTGGGGGTAGGGGGAGAAGCGATTTGTACTACTTGGGAAGAGGGGGTAGGAGGGGGGGCGATTTGCTCTGCTTGGGAAACGGTGGTCGGCGGGGATTCGATTTGCTCTACTTTGCTGGCGGTGGATTCGATATGCTCTACTTGGGAAACGGTGGTCGGAGGGGATTCAATTTGCCCTACTTCACAAGGGGTGGTAGGGGGGGATGTAGAAGTATCAGAATTTTTTATTTCCTCCACCCACAACACAATCCTATCAACCACACCTTCAAAATCGCTCTGTAAAAACAACATATCATATAATTCAGTTATATTTTTTGCAGTAATATTTTTCCATTTTCTTTCTTTCAAAAGGTCAAGAGATTTATAGGCAGCGGTATCATCAAATATTTCGCAAGCAGTTTTAATAATCAGCAATTGTTCGGATAAAAAATCTAAATCATCTTGGATATTGGCATCATCAACTTTGGGTTTATTGGAAGGCGATAAATCCTGAATCAAGTTTTCCAACGCCTCAATGAAAGCCGGAGCATGGACAGATATAAAATCCATATCGCTTTTAAGACCTGCATTTTCAAGAGCAGCGGCATTACTGGATATTTCAATTTCTCCTATATTTGCAAGAGCAGATTTCATGCCATGAGCAGTAGTGGTAAACATTTTGATATCACCATTTTCTAAGGATGCATTTAAAATATCAATAGATTTTTCTGCGTCGCGTTTGAAAACCATAAGTAATTTTTGATTTATTGATTGTTTTTTGGTAGGTTGTGTTGAATGGGATTTATTTAAAGGGGATGAAGTTAGCTTGTTTTTCTTATCTCGAATATATTTATTTAATATATCGTTTAAATGTTGCATATCAATCGGTTTAGAAATAAAATCATCAAAACCGTTTTTTCTGAACATTTCGGCATTTCCTACCAGAGCGTTGGCAGTCAAAGCAACAATGACGCCCTTATATCCCATATCTCTCATCTTTAGAGTAGTTTCAATACCGTCCATGATAGGCATCATGTGGTCCATAAAGATAATATCGTATATTTTTCCGTTAGTTATCAAATTAAGTGATTCATAACCGCTGATAGCTGTTTCAATCTGCAAATTGTAAGGCGACATCAAGCCTTCAGCAACATAGAGATTAGTTTCAACATCATCGACAATCAAAACACTGCCGTAAGGCATTTCTTCACGAATAAAAGTGACTTGTGAAAAATGTTTACTCCCAATGAAGGAAAAATTGCTAAGTTGTTGAGCTGTCTCAGCACCTATTTTTTTACATTTCACAGCCTTTTGCTTAATTTCCACAGAAAAAACACTACCTCTATTATACTCACTTTCTACTTCAATAGAGCCATCCATCATTTCCACTAGGCTTTTAGTTATATTTAAACCAATGCCGGTTCCTTCAGTGGCTCTATTTGTTTCTGTATTAAAACGAAGATATTCTGAAAATAATTTTTCTTTATCTTCCAATTTCATACCTTGACCAGTATCTTCAACAATAATCTTCAAAGTAATAACATCTTTAGTGGAAGCTTTGGGAGAATCTACAATTTCATTGAGAGAGGATGAAATAGCTTGTTTTATAATGAATTTTACATGACCTTCGCTAGTATATTTTATAGCGTTGGAGAGCAAATTGTTGAAAATTTGTTTCAATCTAAGCTCATCACCAAATAGTTTTGTAGGAAGATTTTCATCAATATCAAGAATTAGATTCAACGGTTTAGAACCAATACGAACAATATTTACATTCACAGTATCATTAATCAATTCTGGTAAATCGTATTCAGAAGGTATCAATTCCAGTTTTCCAGTTTCTATTTTTGAGAGGTCGAGAATATCATTTATAATCCCGAGTAAACCGCTTCCTGAGTTGTTAATTTTTTCGAGAGCAGTGGCATAATCGTCATTTAAATTATTTTTTTGTAGCTCAATTTGAGTAATACCAATGATAGCATTAAGGGGAGTTCTCATTTCATGGCTAATCCAAGCTAAAAAGGATGATTTATGTCTACTTTCTTCATCCGCTTGCTTTTTATCTTTCGAGAGACGAAGTAGGATATAACTCAATGAAAATGAAAAGATTATACCTAAACCTATTAATAAAAATACACTTTGATATAAATCAGCATAATAACTCCTGACAGGCATAACAACGCCAATAAACCAACCATTGTATAATTGCTGGAAAAAAACAATAATTCTCTCTTTATCAGCCCCTACGATAATTTCACCAGTAACATTTTTATGAGTTCTTAAAAGGCTTGCGATGTCATCATATCCACCTCCCAAACTATGTAATGGCACATTTCTATGTTCTTCCTGAGGATGAGCAAGCGTGAACAGAAATTGGTTCAAAATCATGCCAAAACCACCTTCAGCAAATTGTAAAGATTCTACATAGTCCATGAGCCATGAAATATCAATGTCCAGAGCTAAAACCCCATAGTAGTCACCATTAATACCATAAATTTCTCTAGTTAAGGAAATGATGGTCAAACCTGTAACTGGGTCAACATAAGGGGCAGTAAATTCAGCAGTTCTATTACGAATAGCCAATTGATACCAAGGCTGCATTTGCGGAATAAAATCGTCACTCAAACCGTGTTCCACACCGCTAATAAAATTCCCTCGAATGTATCCAAAGGCAGAAAGAAAACCTCTAATACCGTTATCTTGGCTCAAAATCATATTAACAGTTTGAGTAAGAAATTGTTCGATGGAGTCTTGTGGTTCATCTCTATCAAGCATATCTCTAACAGTAATATAGATATTATCAAAAGCAATTCTTGGTTCTCGCAGATATGCTTGTATAGTTTTTTCAGTTTCATCAAGAGCAACAGTAACTGTGGACAAAGAAGCTCTTTGAATGATATTGCTGACAGATAATGCACCTATCAAAACCAATAGGGTAAAAGCAACAAATACAAAACAAACTTGCAAGAAATTATTGTTGTGAATTATCTGCCATCTCATCTTATTATATCCAATATATCCTTACCTTATCACTCTAATGTTTCTATAATACCAATTTATACCACTAGTAATAACTTCATCTGGGAGCGATTCTCCATGAGTTCCTATTATTTGTCCGTCATTTGTTTCCAGCAATCCCTCAAAAACATTGAAACCATTATCAATTTTTTCTCTTGCTTGAGAAACAGCTATCAACATTTCCTCAGTAACAAAATCTTGGTGCAGGGGTGTAATGTCCACAAGACCTTCTTTTAAACCTGCGAAATAAGGTTCTGTAGAAAAATTTCCATCAATCACGCTTTGAATCATATCTTTATAGTATACAGACCAATTCCAAATAACAGATGTAAGAACAGCATCGGGAGCTTCTCTTTTCATATCAGTGTTATAACCTATACCCCAAACTCCAGCGTTTTGAGCTTCTATTTGTGGATTAACAGTATCAACATGTTGCGCGATAATGTCACAACCCTCAGCAATAAGCCTTTGAGCGGCATATCTCTCAGCGCCTGGATCATACCAGCTATAAGTAACAGTAACCAAAATTTCTGCATCTGGGTTCACACTTTCAACTCCCATAGCAAAGGCATTTAAACCGCTAGTGACCTCGCTATTTGATTTATCTTGGGCAGCAACGAAGCCTATTTTATTGCTTTTTGTATGCAAACCAGCAGCAACCCCGCTCAGGTAACGAGCTTGATAAATACGGCCGAAATAATTTGTAAAATTAGTTTCATTGCTCTTGTAGCCAGAAGCGTGTGCGAAAACAATATTCGGAAACTCTTCAGCAAGTTTTTCACAGGAATTCATGTGCCCCCAGCTGGTAGCAATAATAATATTTGCCCCTTCAGCAATCAGGTCTCTCATAGCAGCTTCCACCATGATGCCTTCAAAGTCATTGATATTAAACTTTCTTAAAATTTGCTCATCTCTCATACCTAGCTCTCTCTGAGCTTGTCTGAGACCATAGTCATGAGCATAAGAATACCCTGTTTCAGCTGCACAAACATATAAAACACCAATAATGATAGAATCACTATCTTTTTGAAATCCGTATTGGATGATTTCAGGTGATTTTTCTTTGCAACCTAAGATTAATGCAAAAAACATTAAACAAATAAAAAACAAAAAAATCTGATTTTGTTTCTTTTTGAAAGAATAAATAATTTGAGTCATTTTATACCTCTTTTTTTTAATTCATATCATCTTAATAAAGAGACATTTCGATAATACCAGTTTATACCGCTAGTAATCTCTTCATCAGTCAAGGATTCACCTTCTCGTCCAACAATTTGGGCATCATTGGTTTCCATTAATCCTTCAAAGACATTAAAGCCATCTAGTATCCTCTCCCTAGCTTGAGAGACAGCATATTCCATTTCTGGTGTGACTAAATCCTCATGTAAGGGAGTGATGTCTACCAAACCTTCTTTCAATCCAGCGAAATATGGTTCAGTTTTAAAACTCCCATCTAAGACACTGTTTATCAAATAAGTGTAATATACACCCCAATGCCAAACTACTGAAGTTAAAACAGCGTTTGGAGCTTCTCTTCTCATATCGGTGTTGTAACCTATCCCCCATACTCCTGAAAGCTCTGCTTCAATTTGAGCAACGGGAGTATTACTATGCTGAGCAATAACATCACAACCTTCGGCAATCAATCTTTGAGCCGCATGCCTCTCACCTGGGGGGTCAAACCAGCTATGAGTGACAACCACAATGATTTCAGCTTCTGGATTAACTTTTTCTACTCCTATAGCAAAGGCATT
The DNA here is from genome assembly GCA_009777575.1 of Candidatus Cloacimonadota bacterium. Taxonomy (GTDB): domain Bacteria; phylum Cloacimonadota; class Cloacimonadia; order Cloacimonadales; family WRIO01; genus WRLO01. The sequence continues at coordinate 9,357 of WRLO01000015.1, read as the reverse complement.
AAGACCACCAGTTACTTCACTATTTGCTATGTCTTGTGCAGCAACAAATCCAATTTTGTTTGTTTTTGTATGCATGCCTGCTGCAACTCCACTCAAATAACGGGCAAGATAAATCCGACCGAAATAATTAGTAAAATTCGTATCATTGTATCTATACCCTGAAGCGTGTGCGAAAACCACCTCTGGGTATATCTCAGCCAATTTTTCGCAAACTTCCATGTGCCCCCAGCTAGTAGCAAAGATGATGTTTGCGCCCTCAATTATAGTTTCTCTGATAACGGCCTCTACTAAGATACCATCAATATCAACGACATTGAATTTTCTAATGATCTGGTCATCTCTTAAACCAAGCTCTCTTTGAGCTTCTCTGATACCATAATCATGTGCATACGAATATCCACTCTCAGCTAGGTCAACATGAATGACTCCAATAATGATGTTTTCCCTATTCAATTCTGAACCGAGCTGCAAATGTTTTGTATTATTTTGTTGGCATCCATTGAAAAAAAACAGAATTAAGCAAAACAATATCAATCGCACATAACTAATAAAAAAATTACTCATTTTCTCCTCCGCTTTTTTTTTGCTTTATACATTTTTTAAACACTATTACACGAATTTTACACAATTTTTAATTTAATGAATTTTGTCAAGCGTTTTTTGATTTTTCGTAGAATTATGTTGTTTATTGATGATTTAGTATGAAAAACTTATATCACTTCAACTTAAACAAAAAAATATTTAAAAATAAATATCCTTTGACAAAAAACAGACATTAATTTTTATTGTAATCTATAAAAAGTAAAATATAAAATAAGGAAAGAATATGGTAGAATTAATCATTTTAATAGTCATTGGGCTATTTGCTGGTGTATTTAGTGGTGTTTTAGGCATAGGAGGGGGTGTGATCATAATCCCATGTTTAGTTTATTTTATGAAAATGTCTCAACATTCAGCACAAGGCACGACTCTTGCTTTGATGCTTCCGCCAATAACCTTGATGTCAGTGTATGTGTATTGGAAAGAAGGACATGTCGACTGGAAAATAACACTATTTGTTTGTATAGGCTTCTTTGTCGGCAGCTTTTTTGGTGGTAAAATAGCCGTAGCTCTTTCTTCGTTAGTCCTGAAAAGAGTTTTCGCCATCTTTTTGATAGGATTAGCTGTAAATATGTTGTTTTCAAAGAAATAAAAAGATATGAAAAAAATAAAAATATTACCTGATGAAGTTGCCAATCGTATAGCAGCTGGAGAGGTGATAGAGCGTCCCGCCTCAGTTGTGAAGGAATGTGTTGAAAACTCTATAGATGCAGGTGCAACAGAGATAATCATCAAAATTGTCAATGGTGGTCGTGATATGATACAAATTGTTGACAATGGTCATGGTATGTCTGAAGAAGATGCTTTTTTAGCATTTGAAAGGCATGCAACGAGCAAAATAAGTTCAGCAGATGATATAGTTCATATCAGTACTATGGGATTTCGGGGTGAAGCCTTACCTAGTATAGCCTCTGTTAGCATATTTCAGATGATTACTAAGACTGAGCATGATGATATAGCTACAGAGATAAATTTTAAAGGTGGTAGGCTCGATTCTGTGCAAAAAACTGCTGCTAAAACAGGGACTTCAATTACAGTAAAAAATATTTTTTTTAATGTTCCTGCTAGACGAAAATTTCTCAAATCTGAACCTGTAGAAAACAAACATATATTAAATTATATTCATTATCAATCGGTTTTATTTCCAAATATTAGTTTTATATTTTTTCATAATGGCAAAGAAAAGCTAAATTATCCAATCACCAATTCAATAAAAGAAAGAATGCTGGATATTTTTGGGACAAGTTTTGAAAATCAGAGATTTATATTTTTTTCAAAAGAATTTCCCTTTATTAAAATAAGTGGATATTTACAAGAAATTCGACACACAGAACAAAAAAATCTCTTGGATACGCATTATATTTTTGTAAATCGCCGTTTTATCAACGATAAAACAATTTATTCAGCAATAAAAAATGGATACGAACCTTTTTTAGCTAAATATCGCTTTTTTGAGGGTGGAAAACTACCGAATTATATCATTTTTATTGACATAAACCCTGAAGAAATAGATGTAAATGTCCATCCAGCAAAGACTGAAATTAGATTTCGCAATAACAGTGCAGTATATGGCTTTGTAAAGGATGCAGTTTATGAAAGTCTATTGAAAGAATTAGAGCAAACAACACTTTCGAGACCAGATTCATTTCCTATTGGAAAAAGTTTTGTAGAACAACTAAATCACAAAAGTCCCGTTATTAACAACGAAAAAAAAGAAAATGATATAAATCTTAATTGGAATCCTAAAAACGACTTTTTAAACCCTGTAAATGAAAGTAGCGGTTCTACTCAAAATAGGGAAAATACAGTTACAATAAATAAACCTCCATCTTCTTATGAGCATAGATATAATGAAGAAATCACAAATCCCTATTTACATGATAGGCAAACTGAGTCTGCTTCTCCAATTTCTCAAAATTCGAGTTCCACTCTGGAAATCCTTAACACCCTTAAAGAAGATTATATACCACTCTGGCAATTGCATAACACTTATATTTTCATACAGGTCGAAGATGGATTTATAGCTATCGACCAACATGCAGCACATGAAAGGATTTTATTTGAGAAACTCTTAAAAAATATAGATAATAAAAGACCTAATAGGCAAAAATTAGTATTTCCATTGGTTATTGATTTACCAAATTATCTTTCAGAAAATATAAAAAATTTGATAACAGAAAACGAAGAAACACTTGGAAATCTCGGTTTTGTTGTAAAAAGTTTTAGTGGCAATTCCATAGTGATAGACGAAATTCCTTCAGAGCTTGACTATTGGGACGGAGGCAATATATTCGTAGAAATCCTTGAACAATTGCAAGATGAAATGAATGAAATTAAAGATTTTCGGATAGCGTCTGCAATGTCAGTTGCCTGTAAAGGCTCTATTAAAGCGGGTAAAAAACTCACAAAAAGAGAAATGCATGAATTGATAAATGAGCTATTTACATGTAAATTTCCTTATCAATGTCCGCATGGAAGACCATTGATTATCAAAATTACATTAAGAGAGATAGAAAAATTGTTTAAAAGGATAGTTTGATTTATACTTAAATGTGTAGATTTTAAAACATGATAAAAATAATCAGTATCGAGGGAGCAACAGGCTCAGGTAAATCATCTTTAGCTTTAAAACTAGCAAAAGAATTAAATACAGAGATAATTTCAGCAGACTCCAGACAAGTATATAAATTTCTCAACATTGGAACTGCAAAACCAGAAGCTCACATCCTCTCGGAAATAAAACATCATCTAATAGACATAATCACCCCGGAAAAAAAATATAGTGCAGGATTATTTGTTAAAGAAACAGAAAAAATCATCAAAAGATTAAATTCAGAAGGTAAGATTCCTATTATTTGCGGTGGCAGCATGCTTTACATAAAAAGTCTTTTAGAAGGCATCTCAGAAATTCCAGAAATACCATCCAATATAATAATACAAACTAAACAATTTATGGAAACACATAATCTATCAGAATGCTATGAATTAGTAAAGACAATAGACTCAAAATTTAGCAGTAGTATTTCCCCATCCGACAAACAAAGGATTTCAAGAGCATTGGAGGTATGGTTTGCCTTTTCAAAACCCATTACTGCATATTGGGAAACACAAGAACAAAAAAACATTTACAACCCTTTCAAAATATGTATAGATAGAAACAGAAATGAGCTTTATGAAACAATTAATAATAGAATGATTGCAATGATAAATCAAGGATTGTTAGAGGAAATAAAATCAGTTTTAGATATGGGTTATAAAAAAGAAGATTATGGGTTGAATAGCGTCGGTTACAAAGAATTTGTTGATATCATAATCTCAAAAAATTTTTCCAAAATGAGAGAATGTATAGACATGGCAGCTCAACATACGAGAAATTATGCTAAAAGACAGATAACATGGTATAGAAAAGAAAATTTTGATAGTATTCTCTTTGATGAGGATACTAATATCACCACATTGATAGAAAAGATATTAAAAAAATAGTATTGATTTACACTGTTAAAGACCGTTAAATAGTTTGAGTTTTTTTTAAGATTTTTGAGGATTCTACTTGTAGCCTAGATATATCTTGACAAAAAAGGGTTGTTTTTTACTTTGGTTTTCATGAAAATTATTTTTGATAAGAAGGAAAAAAGAATATGAGCCAATGTAAAATTAGTGCAGATACATTAAATTTACCAGCTGAATTTGCTAAAAAATTCAAAGGGAAAAAAGTTGAATTGATCGAAACGGATGATGTGGTTCTTATAAAAAAAGAGAAAAATACTATCTTAATAAAGCTGACAAATACTGAAGAAACTCAAGATGAAATCAGTAATGAAGCTCAAACAAAACAAGATATTAATGAATTAGAGAATGATCCACAGATGATTAGACAAAGAGCATGGAATAGTCCAGATTCACTGAGGAAAACAAGACCTTTACATCTCGGAAAACTCGACTGGACAAGAGAAGACTTGTATGATAGATAAAGTTTTTATAGATACAAACTTGTTGATATATTCATATAACAATCAAGAATATACTAAACATATCAAAATAAATTTATTCTTAGATGAAAAGCTATTAAAAAATAAAGTGTACACAAGTACTCAAGTAAGGAATGAGTTCTACTCACTGACGATTTTAGGTTTTAGAGGGTGGGGAGTTTTGATGGTCGCTTGCCACTTTATCTTTACTAGAAAGTTATCCTAAAACAAAAGAATATCTATATAGGCATAAGGACTTATTTCTTAATAGAAAATCAAGTATTTATAATGGAAAACCGATGTTCTCGATTTTCGGTGTAGGAAATTATTCATTTAAACCCTTTAAGATTGCCATTTCTGGTCTTTATAAACAAACAAGATTTACTCTTATAAAACCAAATACTAAATCTTTATTGCTGGATGATACTTGTTATTTTATAGGTTTTGATAACTTAGAGGAAGCAGAAGAAGTATATAATTTCCTAAATTTAAATGAAACTCAAGAATTAATAAAATCTTTTATGTTTCTCGATACCAAAAGAGTTATTACAAAAGAGTTATTGATGCGAATCAATATCAAGGTTAATAATACATACAGAGCGACACTTTTTTGATAATTTTATTGGAGACAGTAAAATCTATCTATTGACAAACCGAAATGGAAAAATATCTTTTGTTGTTTTGTTTTTCATGTTTGTTTTATAGTAATAATCAAGAGATCAGAGAAAATGATTGACAAATAAACTGACTTTAAAATAATGGATTGTATGGATTATATTTATGGAGCATGTAATGAAGAAAATAAGACTTTATCTTGATTCATCGGTGATAAGTGCATTAGATGACCCGAAAAAACCTAAGAGACAGCAAGAGACAAAACTTTTTTGGGAAGATATAAAAAGTGGTAAATATGAGGTCGTTTTTTCTAGTGTTCTATTCGAAGAAATAAATAAATGCGAAAGAAGTAAAAGAGAAGTTCTGATTAGTTTTATCAAAGAGATAGAATACATAGATATTGAAACTAACGACACAATCAGGACAATTGCTGACGAGATAGTCAAACAAGGTATTCTAAGCGAAAAGCATAGAAATGACCGTTTACATATTGGGAGCGCAATACACGGAGATAGTGACTGCATAGTTTCTTGGAATTTAAACATCTAGTAAATTTTAAAACTATAAGGGGTGTACGGGTCATTACAGGTATTTTTAGCTATAAAAATATTGATATCATGTCACCAACTATGTTAATAAATATGGAGGATTAATGGAACCTAAACTCGAAATAAGTCCAAATTTCACACTCGAAGACATTCGTAAAATTCGAGATTATGATTATGAAATGACAAAAAATATGAATAACGAAGAAATGATAGCATACTACAACAAAGGTGCTGATTATTTCCGAAAAGAGTTGAAAGCATCTAAGAATAATAAAGCAAGTAAATGACAAAAGGATAAAATATGCAAAAAAAAGCATTAGTTATTATCGATATTCAAAATGACATCACGAAGAATTACAAGGATGTCGTTGATAATATCAATAAATCAATAGATTGGGCAGTAAATAACGATATTTATGTCGTTTATATCAGGCATGAAAATCTATCACCAGGCACGAAGACTTTAAAACCCAATACTATTGGGGCTGAACTTGCTAAAGACTTAAAAATAATATCAAAAAATGTGTTTACAAAATACAAAAGTAACGCATTGACTAGTGAGGAGTTCACTGACTTTATAAATAAAAATGAAATAGGAGAGTTCTATCTGGCTGGAGCAGATGCCACTGTTTGCGTTAAATCGACTTGTTTTAACCTACGGAAGGCAGGTTATGAAGTTGCTGTCCTATCAGATTGTATCACTAGTTGGGATAAAAAGAAAATCCCCGAAATGCTACTTTATTATGAAAAACAAGGTAGCAAGATAATTAGTTTGAATGAGATGTTAGGATAACGAATATTCTACAATAAGGAGTATAAATGAGTGATTTGAGAGTAAAAAATACTCTTGACAAAAAAACTGCCTTTAAAATAATGGGTTTTATGAAATATTTTTATGGATTGTAATATGAAGAAAATAAGATTGTATCTTGATATAATAAGGAGTGCGATATGATGGAACTGAATATCCCCCAAAAATTTAGAGACGATATCAATACTGCTGTAGAAATTTTGCGAGAAGAAGGTTGTCAGGCAATTTATTTATTTGGTTCATTGGTTACAGGAAAGATTCATGATAAATCAGACATCGACATAGGCATTCGTGGGCTTCCGCATGAAAAGTTTTATCGTGTTTATGGTAAACTTGATGATAGCTTGAGCTGTAATGTCGATTTAGTTGATTTTGATGATTACGAGAGTTTCTACACCCTTTTGCAGTCTATTGATGAGGTAGTTCAAATTGGATAAAATAACCATAAAAAGAATAATGCACGAAATTTCGTTGATAGATGAAATGATTTTGGCATCAAAACCACTTTTAGAAATTGCAAAAAATAGAGAGCCTGATTATGGTGAAAAATGCGGCATAGCATATAATATGCATTCATTTTATTATGGAATAGAGAAGATATTATTATTATTGTTGATATCAGAAGACAAGCTTACTGTAGATGAATCAAAATGGCATAAAACTATTTTAGCGAAATCTTTTGAAAAGACAGACAGTCGAGATCCTATATTCCGTGATGAATTAAGAGAACCATTAAAAGATTATTTAAACTTTAGACATGTGTCCAGAAACTCTTATGGTTCTGTATTGGTATGGGACAAAATGAAACACCTTGTTTTGAGCCTTGAAACTACTTATGAGTTAGTTAAATCTGATTTGATGTTTTTCATTGAAAAGCATTCAATTTAAGGAGAAATTTCGTATCATTACGAATGTATTGAATTATAAAAATATAGAAATTATATCACCAACTATGTTGATAAATAAGTAGACATAATGAAACCAAAGCTTGAAATAAGTCCAGATTTTACACTTGAAGATATTCGTAAGATTCGAGATTATAACTACGAAATGACCAAAAATATGACATCAAAAGAGATGATTGATTACTACAACAAAGGTGCAGAAAAGGCTTATGAACGAATGGCAGAGTTAAAAGAAGAGAAGAAAAAGAAACAATAAGAGTAATTGTTTATACTATGAATTTAATAAAATGTGAATAACATGCTTGAAAAAGGAAAAATGGAGTAACAGTAAGATGAAAAAAATAATATCGGACATCGTAAATTTTCCGAACGGATGCGAAACGGTACGTTTTACGGCTTGCCTTGTGTCTATGCTCTTATGCGCAAAAGGAATAACAGATAAGGATTGTGATTTTTTCTGCGGCAAACAACAGGGGAATTGTGTTAGGTGTGGACAATGCAAGGATTTAGTGCCAATCAATAAAAAGCATGAGGAACTTTACAACCTCTATACCGCTGTAACAGGCTTCGGATTTTTACAGATTGATTTATCAAACGATAACCACATGAGGAACGATTGGAATCAAACTTGTAATGTAATGCTTAGGGAGTTCGACTGGTACATAGGTTTTGCTTTTGACTACGCCGGATACGATTTTGAAGAATTGATGCCTTTTTACGATACCGGGCATAATAAAGAAATGGTTATTAGAAAAATTAAAAATTCCATCGATAATAATATTCCGATTTTAGCGTTGTTCGCAAAAACATATCAATGGGTTTTGGTGACGGGATATGATGACAACGGCGTTTTGTATGGACTTGATGGTTCACAGGGTTATTGGGGAAAAACTTCGGAACTGGAACCATCGGGATATGATGAAAACGGGTTGTTTATTTTACCGGATTGGCACGAAAAATTGACCCACGCATTTGTTATTACTGGCAAGAAAGATATTACCGTAACCATCCAAGACATATTCAGGCGTGGAATTAAAATCATGGAAAGCATGAAGAAGAAAAAGTATTACAGCAATACGGTAGACTTCATGTTGAATGACGCAAACTTCGATAACCTGACCGATGATGAATTACTAATAATACGAGACCGTATTTCTATGTGGATAGGACAGCCGATAGACCAGCGGGCAATGCTTGGGAGTGCCATGAATCCATTGAGAGTCGGCAAAGAGCCGAGTAAAGAAGTATTGGCGTTCAACGCAGTAAACAGATTATGCTGGACAATCCATGATGTACTGTGGATAGCGTGGCGCGGAATCGGTGAATACATGGACGGTGATAGGCTTGATTGGGCAAGAGGGCTAAAAAATAAAACTATACGCCAAATGATAGCAGATTGCTTTGCGTTTGTTCGAGACCATGATGAATATATTCTTGAAGAATTGAAAAGTGGCTTTGGAGATGAATTATAGAGTATAACTTGAAGTAAGATGGACTTTGTCAGGGTAAACGCCAGATAACAAGCGGTTTTGCGAAATGACGGTCGATGTGAATGCCTATGTTATGTTACGCCCATCAACCGCTGTGATAATCCCGGTTGCGACGCACCCTGTCCGCCACTTCGCCAAGCCGCCGGGTGTTATATGCAATACGCCTGTGATTGGTTGACAAAATATTTAAAATAATATAGACTTTAAACAAGGAGAAATAGATGAAAATTATTGCTGTAAACGGTAGCCCAAGGAAAAACTGGAATACACATATTCTTTTGGAAAAATGCTTGGAAGGCGCAAAAGAAACAGGAGCCGAAGCAGAGTTGGTCAATTTATATGATATACAATTTAAAGGTTGTACCAGTTGTTTTATTTGCAAGTTAAAAGGCAATTCTGTTAGTAAATGTGCTATGAAAG
>WRLO01000014.1 GCA_009777575.1 Candidatus Cloacimonadota bacterium | reverse complement strand
ATTTTCCATCGAAGGGTAAATATATTTTATGCAATAATCAACTTTGTAGTTATCTGTTTCTTTATCATGAAGCTTATGAAAAGATGTTAGATGGTGAATATGATATAACATTAGATTTATTGATGCAAATAATAGACACCGATGAGGAAACGCCTTACAAGATGAATAGCATCCTATTATTGCCTTATGTATACAGAGCATTGGACTTGGACGCAGATGAATTGATGATGATATATGATGATTTACTTGAGCTTGGAGATGAAGAAATCGGAATAGCGATTCGATATGCTTTGCCACTATTGAATATCCTTTATGAAGATTATGCAGCTGCTGTTTTTAATCTCTCTGCAATCATCGAAAATCCTTATACTGAAGCTGAAGAATTGCTGGCAATCCTCGATCAAGCATGGTGTATCCTGAAATTGATGGATTTGGGGCTACGCAGTATGCCTGAAGGGGCTGTCTTTCAATCAATGACCCACAGAGAATATCGTGAACTGGAAAAAGAGATCTTTGCGAGAGTTTATGGACTGGAAAATAAAGAAGAAGAAACCGAAAAATTGCCTGAGATATATGAATTGTCTTTGCAAAATTTTCCCAATCCCTTTAATCCAGATACGACGATATTGTTTACGATACCCAATGATAGTATAACCAACCTGGAAATATTCAATATCAGAGGGCAAAAGGTTCGAACATTAGTAAATGAATTTTTGCCTAAAGGGCACCATGAAGTTATCTGGAATGGTGAAAATGAATATGGTCTTCCAGTAGCAAGTGGTGTATATTTTTATCGGCTTCAAGCAGATGAACAAAGCCTCACCAGACGGATGGTGTTGTTGAAGTAATTGGGAATGCAGAATAGAGAATTAAGAATTGAGAATAGAGACACCCCGACCAGATATCATTTTCCGCCAGGAAATTAGCTATAAAATGTCATGCTAAATCCCTACAGGACAATAAGATAGGTCTCTAATATTATCTGCCAAGCTATAATTCCTACGGAGTAAAAAAAGACAAGGAATCTACGCTCAGAATGACAAGGTAGCCCGTTCAAAAACAACAATCTCTGTTCAGAATAGCTATGAAAAAAAAATAATAAAAAATCATAAGCTTTTCTAAATATTTAGCAATTTCTCTTGACTTTTTAACCAATTTATTTTTTTTGACACTTCTTAAATAAAAAAGAAAATAAATGGAATAAATTTAATTAGGAGAGAATATGGATGATATTATATATAGAATTCCTCGCACTTTGCCTGTGATACATATCAACAATGTTGTGATGTATCCTCACTTAATGATACCTTTGATTGTTTCAGAGGATGCTCATAAAAGCGTAGTAGAGCATTCATTGGCACACGACAAATTATTGGGATTTTTTCTTTCAAAGGGCATCAAAGAAAATGGAGATGTAGATATTTATGTTTATGGAACAGCGGTTTCAATAGTTCGAATGCTACGAAATCAAGATGGTTCTATCAGTTTATTATTACAAGGAGTATCGCGTATAAGAATAGACAAAATAAGTCAGCATCATCCATTTATGATGGCAGAAATAGTGGAAATAGAGGAGTACACAGATGATACTCCCAAGCTAAGAGCTATCCGAAAGGTAACGACAGAATTGCTGGAAAAAGTGTTATCGGAAAGTTTCGATTTCAATAAAGAATTGATTTTTGGTTTAAAAAGCATAAAACAACATGGGCGAGTGGCTGATATAATTGCTGGTAATTTGCCTTTTTCCTCAGAAGTTAAGCAAGAACTTTTACAAACTTTTGATCTTACAAAAAGATACAATCGATTAAATAAGCATCTAGCCGAACTGATAAAACAAATGAAACTCGAAAGTGCTATCAGAAATAATATAAATCTCGAAATAGATGAAGATCAAAAAAAATATTACCTAAGAGAGCATTTAGAAGCTATCAAAAGAGAACTTGGAGAGGTGGATGAATCTGACCATGAAGTTCAAAACTGGTTTAAAAGAATAAATGCCGCAAAGCTACCAGACTATGTTTATGATGCAGCAAAAGAGGAACTTTCTCGAATATCTATGTTACCACTCTCCTCAAGCGAATATTCAGTCATCAGAAATTATCTTGAATGGATAGTGACAATACCTTGGACAACATACACAAAAGATAGACTTGATTTAAAAAAGATCGAAAAAATCTTAACTACCGATCATTATGGACTAGAAAAAGTCAAAGAAAGGATTTTGGAATTTATAGCAGTAAAAAAGCTAAAAAATAAACTAAAAGGTCCTATACTATGCTTCGTGGGACCTCCAGGCGTGGGAAAAACATCGATGGGGCAATCCATAGCAAAGGCAATGAACAGAAAATTTATAAGGCTTTCATTGGGTGGTATACATGATGAAGCCGAAATCAGAGGACATAGAAGGACATATATAGGCTCTATGCCGGGCAAAATAATCTCAGAAATCAAACGATGTGGCTCTGCTAACCCAATTTTTATGCTTGATGAAATAGATAAAGTAGGAAAAGATTTTCGTGGAGACCCTTCTAGTGCATTACTCGAAGTCCTTGATCCTGAACAAAATCATGCTTTTATGGATAATTATGTAAATCTTGCTTTTGATCTTTCTGAAATTTTCTTTATTACTACTGCAAATTCGCTTGATACAGTTCCACCAGCGCTAAAAGACCGCATGGAAGTGATTGAATTTTCAAGCTATATTGAAGAAGAAAAATTACAGATAGCTAGAAAATATCTTGTTCCCAAAGAAATGGTTAACAACGGAATTTCAATCAATAATATCCAAATATATAACTCTGCTATCACTGAAATCATCAGGTATTATGTTCGAGAAGCAGGTGTTCGAAGCTTGCAAAGAAGCATTGCCTCCATAATGAGAAAAATAGCTCGAAAAGTAGCTGAAGGCAACAAAATTAGAGTAAATGTAACAGACAAAAACACTAAAGATTTTCTCGGAAGAAGAAAATTTCAACATGATTTGGCAGGCCGGCAATCAGAGATAGGAATAGTTACAGGGCTTGCCTGGACATCTTTTGGAGGAGAAATACTTTTCTGTGAGTCAAATAAAATGCTTGGTAAGGGCAATTTAATCCTCACAGGTTTATTAGGTGAAGTTATGCAAGAATCAGCCAAAATAGCACTCAGTTATATAAAGGCGAATTATTCAAGATATGAAATAGAGATGGAGAATTTTGAAAAATATGATATCCATGTTCATTTACCAACTGGCGCAGTTCCCAAAGAAGGTCCCTCAGCAGGCGTAACCCTCACAACATCTATTTTATCACTTCTACTTGGTAAAAGGGTTAAACATGATATAGCAATGACTGGTGAAATAACTCTTTATGGTAAAATACTCCCTGTCGGTGGAATAAAAGAGAAGGTGCTAGCAGCCAAACGAGCAAATATCAGAAAAGTGTTAATACCAGAACAAAATCAAGACAGTTATGATGAGATCCCAGAGGAGATAAAACAAGGTCTGGAAGTGATGTTTTTGAAGCATATAGACGAGGTATTGGAAGAAGTGTTGGAAACGGGATTATAATGCAGATATTAATCATATATATAAAAAAGTTTTTTTTATCCAAACGATTAGAATGGCTAAAATTTGACTCGATATTTATGTATTTAGGAATAATCATATCAGTAGCAGCATTAGTAACTACTTTTATTATTTTTGAAGGATACGAGACAACGATAAAAAATGTCATTTTAGGGGTTAATTCACATGTTTATATATTTCGTCCGGGTATAACTGATTTATCTGAAAGAGATTATAATAGATTAAGTGAATTCCTCTTAGAGCAGCCTGAAGTAAATGTCTTCAATGGAGTATTAATGGGTCAGGCAATAGCCAGTAGAGGTGAGAGAGCAAAAGGAGCAATTTACAAAAGCGTAGACTGGAAAAATCCTGTCCAAGCCTCAATATATCATGATGCAGTAGTAGAAGGGACTTTTGAGCTAATAGAAGAAAATGATGTTGTTATTGGTATATACTTAGCAAGACTTATAGGTGCTAATATAGGAGACGAAATCCAAATTATGAGCACCAGTGCTACAACCAGTGGCATTTCAGGTATGAGTTATAATACGAAACAAATGAAAATAGTAGGCTTATTTAATTCTGGTATGTATGAATATGATAGTCGATATGTCTTTTTGAATGTAGATACAGCAAGAGAATTTGACACCAATAACTCCTTGTATACAATGATCGAAGTCCAATTACATGTAGATTATATAAATTTAGCCAGAGAAATATCTTCAGACTGGGAAAGAGAATGGCTTTTTGAATATCAAATAACATCATGGATACATTTCAATGGTAATTTTTTTTCTATGCTTGCTCTACAAAAATGGGTATTGACTATAGTCATTTCATTTTTAATTGTTGTAGCTAGTTTCAATGTCATTACTACAACTTTTGCTTCCATACAAGAAAAACGAAAAGAAATAGGATTACTAAAAACAATTGGACTTTCTGGGAATAGGATTACATTGATTTTTTTGTCACAAATAAATCTAATATCTTCAGTATGTATATTTCTTGGTATTTTAACGGGAATAGCTTTTGGATATCTATTGAGTTATCAAACATTGATTTCTTTGCGTGGCGAAGTATATTTTCTCGATAGAATATATATTTATGTAGATTTTCTAAAAATGGTGATGATTTATTTCATTGCTTTTGTTATAATAAATCTATCAAGCATTATCCCTCTCAAGCAAATAAGTAAGCTTCGAGAGATAGAAATTTTAAGATATAGAAAATAAAAATTTATCATTTGAGTTCTGGAGGAAAATTGGATACTATCTTTAGATTGGAGCAGATAACAAAATTTTATAAAGATACAAATTATCTTATAAATGTTTTAGAAGAACTGGATTTTTCTATAAAAAAAGCCGATATGATAGCAATCACAGGAAAATCTGGTAGTGGGAAAAGCACCTTGTTGCATATTATGGGCTTGTTAGATATACCAAATTCTGGAAAGATTTTTTTTAATGAAACTGAGATTTCTGCTAAAGACAAAAATATAGAGGCTTTTAGAAATAGAAATATAGGGTTTGTTTTTCAGTTCCATTATTTACTGGCTGATTTTACTGCTCTTGAAAATGTGGCTCTTCCGCTAATGATAGCAGGTAAATCATTTTCTATAGCAAAGAAAAGAGCAAATGAGCTGCTAACTGAACTAGGGATGGCTGGTAGAATTAACCATTTTCCCAACCAGCTCTCAGGAGGAGAACAACAAAGAGTTTCAATAGCGAGAGCCATCATCAACGAACCTCAACTGATAATAGCAGACGAACCAACAGGTAACCTTGACAAAAACCATGCTGACGACATTTTAACTATATTAAAGAAACTAAATGAAGAAAAATTGCAGACAGTTGTCCTGGCAACACACGATCAGGAAATAGCAAAAAGCATGAAAGCCCATTATCATCTTGATAACAATATCTGTAAATTATTGAAAATTGAGTAATAGTATAAAACAGCCATAAGTTATTATGAACGCAGTGAAGAATTTTAAAGACAATACCTTTCATATAAGTTTTCTACCAAATCATTATTCCTCTGGAATATTCAAAGAATAAGAACCAAAATGGAAAGTTGAAACTTATGGCGACAAGGTTGCTGATAAGGGTTTTGACAAGCTTGATCAGGAACAATATTTAATAAAATATACTTCTGATTTTCTTAATCCCCCAGCAACCATCTATTAATCATTCTTGTATTCTGATTTATCCATCTAAGAGCGTTTTCATAAGGCTCAGAGCCTAAAACTTGATTCATTTCCATCAATTGTTCTACATCATTTAGTGTAAACCTTACTTGAGATAAAAAATCAGCTATTAAGGGCATCCTTTCATGAAAATTTGAATTGGTCAACAAAAATGCTTGTTCATAAACTCCCAAAGACCTCCTTGGATCATCTAAAGTTCTGAGATTAAATCTCCTAAAGCTATGATGAGGTCTAATTGATATAAAAGCAAAATTTAAATTATTTCTGACAGAATCATCAACATAAGAAATGATGTTATCCCAAGATGCTTCTTGCAAATTATAATCGTCCAATCCATAATCGGTTATAACATTGCTACCTAAAGGATATATTGCATTCTGATTTTCAGGTATTAGTATAGTATTACGAAATAGATTTGATAAATCTCTTAAATCGTTTATACTGTTGAGATTTGCATATTCAGGAACTACCATATAAAGCCCAAGGCTATCAGTAATCATGCTATGAACCCTAATTTCATAAGGATGCATATCGAGAAAACTTTGATGAGTATGAGGTAACCAACCTGATAGTCCAATATCGAGTTCTCCTTCAGCCAATGCACTAAACAATGTTGTTTCTGGCACTCTATACAACTCCACAATAAGGTTAGGTTGTTGGTCTAAAATACCTTTTAAAACAAAAACAATTGCTTGGTCAAAGCTAAAATCAGTATATCCTATCCGAAGAGTATTTTGCTTTGGAGTTCTGTTGCAAGAGAACACCAAAAACAGCAAAAAAACTAATGGAATAACAATCCATTTTTTCATAGAAAAATCCTTCAAAGAAAACATCAAGTAATTTTCAATAATCTTTACAGAAATAGCGTGATGAGTTTAGGTATAGATATTTTCTTATTTATTTCAATAGGATAGCTCTTCTGACAAAAATCTGTTCAGGAGTGAGCATTCTATAAAAATAGATTCCAGATGCCATTTCGTTACCATTTTCATCAATCCCATTCCAATGAACATTATGTGTTCCAGCTTCCATTACCTCATTGATCAGAGTATTAACCCTTTGTCCTCTAATATTAAAAATAGAGATATTCAGATGAGTTTCATATTTAAGCTCAAATGCAATTGTCGTGCTAGGATTAAAAGGATTTGGAAAATTTCCAATCAACATATGGGTAAGCTGAGAGACAGTATCATAATCAGACGAAGATTTTCTAAAATCATCAAGAAACCTAGCAGTGATAAATCTTCCATCAGTTCTTTCTGTCAATAGTCCAATTAAAGTAATATTCTCAGTGGGAATCGGAGTGCCAAGATAATCAGTTTCAAAGGTAGCTCTGAAATGAATTGTGTGTGTTCCATCAGTGATAGGATAAGTTCTTGCGATGGCAAAATTTCCTTCAGGAGATACAAAACTCACATTTTCCAAAGCAACTAGCCGAGATTCATATTTATCAAAATCTTCAATAAAATTTTGCATTGTGATGACTAAGGGGATGATAGTATTGTCTGTCGAACTTGCTTCCCCAGGGTCAGAAATCGGGGTAAACTGTAGTAAACCACCAAAATTTACTAAATTTCCCATCAAACCAACTATACCATCTCCTATTTTATATTCAGTCTGGATTATTTCTGAAAAATCATCTATCAGAATCCCAGCAGTATCATCCTGAACAAATTTTTGGTTTCTAAATTCTTGGGTAAAAGTAACATGTACTTCACTTTCAACGAAAAACAACAGACCGGTCCCAGCCTCATACTCTCTAAGCTGCTCTAAGGAATGTATAACTATGGGCAATATATACTCTTCTGTCACATCTATTGAAGGGGTCATTCCTTCTTTATATGCTTTGAATCGCAGGGTTGTGTTTTCGTTTATCAAAATAGGCTCTGCATAAAGAGTTCCAGATACATTATCAGGATATTCACCGTTTATGGTGAAATAAATACTCGCGTCCGGTGTTTGAGTGGAAAGTTCTACTTCTATAGGTGTAGTGTAAGTTGTTCCTGCAGGCGAGGCTATAGGAGTCATCACAGCATTTTCATCGATGAAAGAAAGAGTGATATTGTCAAATCTTATTGTTCCCCCAGAGGCATAGTTTGTCCCTACTGGAGCATATTCTGATGTACCACTTTGAAATGCTGTTACAAAGCGAAAAGCAAAGTTTGGATTGTTGTTCACACCAGCTATAGAACTAAAATTTGCAGTTCTATAAAACCATGAATTTGTCTCTGCATACACATACATTCCATCATCAAAGTCGATATCGCCTATCACCCCTGTAGGGAATATCCTTTGGTTGGTAGCATTTGATTCATTTGCTTCAAAATTTAACCAAGTTGCTCCGTCTACAGTGTATTGTAGCCTGAGTCTACTTGATGAAGTAGCACTTTGTCTATTGTTCCATGACAATAGAATGTTTGCATGTTCTTGAGTAGAAACATGAATTCTGATACCCGCAGTTTCGGGGTCAGTTCCTTGAGCTGGATACGAAGCAGTATTCAAAGCCCTTCCACCTTCACCTGAGCCTCCCCAACCAAGCACCCAAGTAGTAGATATACCGCCAATAGTGGTCAATGTCCCCGTTCCAAAAGAGGGATCCATTGTTTCGTCTTCAAAATCATAAATCGTAATTGGTGTTTGTGCACTGAGAGTGATAAACACCATTGTTAAAATGATTAAAAACATTTTTTGTGTCATTTTTTCCTCCAAATTAAACCTTTTTTGCCAAAATAAAAAAATAGTCCTTTTTGACAAGTTTTTTTTAAAATTTTAATATTATTAATACAGACGAGTTAAAAACATTATCATATTGGCAGTCTTTTTTTGATTTTTTTTCAGAGGCAATAAAACCCCTTGTTTTAACAAAAAATCAATAACCCGAACTCTCATTTGCCCACTAGTAAAGCTGTTTTGATATTTTAAACGGCATAAATTTTGCATTTGTTGAGGATAATATGGTTTATTTATATTATGCATTTCTTCATCAAGCTCTTTTCCAAGCATTTTAAGCTCATTAGGAATAGTCGGTAGAATATTCTCAAAATCAGTTTCTGATATATTTGTGATAACCATATTTAAGAAATCCTCAGTTGGGACAGTGTTTATTTTAGAAGTGGGAAAGATATGTTTATACGGAGCTTTTTTTATTTCTTGATTTCCTTTTAAAATACGAGAAGTTTTAGACAATAAAAAACCTTTCTCAAATAAATTTACATATTTGTCGATATTATATGCCTCTTTTTCAAGATTTCCTGATAAAAAGCTAAGAAAAGTATCAAAAAGTAAATCGAGTTGAAAATTTGGTTTTCTGTTTAAATCATCGTATTGGGAAAAAAACTCCCATACTCTGATAGAGTCATCAGGTTCTCCTGAATATAAATCACCAAAATCTTTATATGCTTTTTGGGGGGATTTTTTTCGCTCATCCCAATTCGACTCATGAGTAATATTTTGTGATAAGTGCAAAGAATCTTTTGAAGTGCTATTTACCATTGCAGCAGCAATATAATCACCTCCATCTTTCCTTTTTTCAGTCAATTTGAATAAATCCTTTCTATTATCAACAATGACCAATTTGTGTTTACAACCAAATGTTACTATAGACCAGGTCAAAAAATTTATGTCATTCTCTGGAGTAAAAATTTTGAAAGAATTATTTTGCTTTGTTTTTGATAGGGATATTGTCGACTTATTTTTATTGGTTATAGGTATAGATATTTCTTCTCCATTTTTCCAGTTTTTTATCTCTTTTAATAATAAAGGTATATATAGCTCACAAATAGGTTCAACATATTTGGATAATAGTTCATTTATTGCTATATCTCTATCATCCTTAGTTTCTGTAATAAAGATTTTAGTTAAATATCTATTTCCAGCTACTTTATCCATAAAGCGATTTTCTACTAGATGCCCTATTTCATCTTCGACAAAAGCAGCTGCTACTCCTAATTCTTTGGCTATTTCCATACAAGATTTTGGATTGTAGTATGCAGATAAAGCTATAGACTGAGACAGAATCTTCCTAAAATAGAAAGACATATCAATATTTAAAGGACTTGAAAGCCCAAATTGAATCATTTGAGAAAACTTTATATGTTTTTTTTCATTTCTAGTTATGTATTCATTTGAAATTCCCTTTTTTTTACTCTCTAAAAATCCTTCTTTTATTTGATTCCTTGCTTCAAAAAGATGCCATTTTACTTTTCCTGAGTAAGTATTGAGCTTTTTTGCTATATCGTTGACTTTCATTTTTTGATAATAATACATGACGACAATTTCTCTCTGTAAACTGCTGAGATAACCTATTTCTTTTCTAATTCGTGCATAGTCATCCTCCCTTTCAGGATCACTTTCGTAAAATGTATTCGTGTCGATATCATTGATTGCTTCGCCACTAATTTCTTCATTTACATATCTTGAATAAACATTACTCGCTATTCTATAAATATAACTGTTTATATTGTGTATCTTGTCAGCTTTTAATAGTGCCGTATAGACCTCATAGATAATACGAGAAGCCACTTCTTCGGCTTTATCAATATCCTTTGTTTTAGAAAGTGCGAATCCGTATATCTTTTTCTGATAATCGACGATTATATTATCCACTAAATCTTTATTCATTTAGACTAATTTCCTTGAAAAAAATAGTTATAATGCCTTTTTAAAATAAGTAGAAAAAATGTCAAGCAAATTTTAAGAATGGTGATTTGAAATTTCTATTGACAAATAAGCTAATAAAAACATTTTATGACTTTTATGATAGAATTAAGGAAGTTTAGTTGCGATGAATAATACTATGAAGGCATTATATTTATATGAAATATATGCTTTAATAAAACCTTTTTCTGAACTTGGAACAAAAGAAAAAAGAGATTTCCAGATGTTTCATTCTGAAAATGAAGAAAATGCTCGAGTATACTATGCAAAACTCGGTTCTTTATTAGATTTAGTCAATGATTCTCCAGAACAAATAAATCTTTTAGGCTCCACTTTGAATCATTTTGAAGATATTGAAAGCACCATATTGTCTGGTAAAAATAGGACTTATGAAATGCATGAAATATTTCAAATCAAGCATTTTATTTATTATTATCATATTTTGTGTAATCAGCTTTCAAACAAAGGACTGATTGGCTCTACGGAAAATATTTCAGAGTTATCTCCTAGTCTATTTACTATGAGGAATTTTGGAGATTTGTTTAGCCTCCTCGACTTTGATGGGCAAAATAGTCCCACTTTTTACCTAAGTAATAATTATTCTGAACAATTTAATAATTTAAAGGAAGAGCTTAGAAAAACTCAAGCATATTTTAAAAATATATGGGATGCCTATCTCTCAAAAATCATAGATGAACTCGAATTGTCAAAACTCGAAGAGACAATAGCAGTTTCAAGAGCTAATCAAGCACTTATTAATAAGCTTTTAGAATCAAAATACTTTTATATCTCTGATGAAAATTTTGCTAATCTAACATTGAAAATCAAAAAAGAAGAAGAAATACATTTTTTAGAAGATAAAATCAATCAAATTAATCAAGAGCTTGAAAAAGAAGCTCAAAAAATCAGATTTATGCTTACTGAAAAGATTTTGATGAATAAAAATGATTTATTAAGTGCTTTAAGAGAAATTGGTTTTTTTGATTTACTCCTCGCTAAAGCTGATTTTGGAAGGATTTATGGTTGTGTAATTCCTGATATTAAGAGTAAGGCTGAAGAGAATAATGAAGATGAAAATAAGATTTTTGAGGGGATAAAAACTTATAATATCTTTTTACAAAATGAATTAAATAAATTAAAAATCGATTACCAAAAAATTGATATAAATTTACATAAAAAAGTAAATATCATCACTGGGTCAAATATGGGCGGAAAAACTACTATTTTAAAGACTATAGGGCAAATATCAATGATGGCAAAGTTAGGTTTGCCTATTCCTGCTGAAAAAATTTCTATTAAACTTTTTGACAAAGTGTTTTTTTGTGGGCCTGCCTCCAGTGAAGATAGAGCTGATTTAAGTAGCTTTGGTATTGAAGTATTTACCCTACAAAATGTCATTAAATCAAAAGGCTTTAATCTTTTTTTACTTGATGAATTCGGTCGTGGAACAAATCCAACTGAAGGGCAGGCATTATTCCACTCTGTAATGCACTATTTCTCATTAATGACTGATATCACCATTGTTTCTGCGACTCATTACAATTTGCCTAAAAACCTTTCTCAATGCACTCATTTTCAAATGATCGGACTTCAAGATGGATTTGTAGACGAGCTGAAAACAAATGATAACTTAGATTTAACAGACAAGTTGAAAATTATTAAAAAATATATGAATTATCAGCCTGTAGAAGTTAATGAACATCAAGAAATACCAAAATCAGCATTACATATAGCTGAACTTTTGGGACTAGAAAACGATATAATAGAAATGGCAATAAAAGAAATAAAAACTTTATGAAAATGATATATCGTGTATTTTATTTTATAGAAATTCTTGACAAAAATTGACTATATAGAAATTATTGTCAGATATCAATAAAAATTGAAGGATATTTGTTATAAGAAACGAGGACGGCTATGAAAAACATATTGGTATTGGGTAGTGGCGCAAGAGAGCATGCCATAGCAAGTAAATTTCAAGAAAGTAAAAATGTAGCAAATGTTTATGTAATACCAGGGAACGATGGTATAGACAAGGAATTTGTTACCATGAAAACAAATGATTTTGTTAAGATATATGACTTTATCTTAGCCAATAAAATAGATTTAGTATTTGTTGGAAATGAACAGTTTTTGGCTGATGGGATAGTAAATTTTTTAAACACAAAAGAAGTCAATGTGATAGGTCCCACAATGGAAGCCGCTCAAATAGAGAGTAGCAAAGTATTTTCAAAATACTTAATGAAACAGGGAAATATTCCTACTGCTAAATATCAAAATTTTCAATGTGCCGATAAAGCAACTGAATATATACAAGATATAGGATTTCCCATTGTTATCAAAGCAAGCGGTTTGGCAGCTGGTAAAGGAGTATTGATAGCTCAAGATATACATGAAGCCACACATTTCATACAGGACATTTTATGCGGTGATAAATTTGGTTCTGCAGGTGAAGAAATCGTAATAGAAGAATATTTGCAAGGTGAGGAAGTCTCTGTTTTTGCTTTTTGTGACGGAGAAAATTTTGTCTCCACGATTTTTTCCCAAGACCATAAAACAGCTTTTGATGATGATAAAGGTTTGAACACAGGCGGAATGGGAGCCTATGCTCCAGTAGATAAATATTCTTATTTAAAAGATGATGTTGATAGGCTGGTCTTTGAGCCTATTTTACGGGAAATGAAAAAAGAGGGATGTCCCTTTGTCGGAGTTTTATATGCAGGTCTAATGATAAATCGAAATATCAATGTGATAGAATTTAATTGTCGTTTTGGAGACCCTGAAGCGCAAGTGATATTACCACTTTTAGAAAATGATTTATACGAGATTTGTGAAGCTATCATTGAAAAAAGGGTTCATGAAATAAAATTGAAATGGAAGGATCAATACGCAGTTGCTGTAGTGTTAGCTTCTATAGGTTATCCTGAAAAATTTGAAAAGGATTATAGCATATTTATTGATTTTGAATTATTGAGAGATGAAAATTTGAAAATCTTTTTTTCTGGTGTAGAAGCGGTAGAAAGTAAAATCCGTATACCTGAAAAAATGAATGATATGCTATTATTACCCAGTCTCCAAACTACTAATAGCCCTAAAAACCCTATTCCAGTAATAAGATGGGGGCGGGAAGGAAATTATCATTTCCTTACTCGTGCTGGAGGTTATATTCATTTCAGAAATAATGGCGGAAGAGTGATGAGTATTGTAGCTCTTGATGATACTCTTGAGGAAGCAATTCAATATGTATACACAAAGATTGATCTAGTTAAATCGGAAATATTGAGATATAGAAGTGATATCGGCCGTAAAGGATTAGTGATTTGAGATTATAAATCACAACTGACCGATTAATTTGTTTTTTGTTTATGTAACTATTGAAATAATAATGTTTTATGAACATATTTATCGATAGGGGGTAGGTTTTGTCCTAAGCCTCGTAAATTTATGAAAGGGGATACATTTTTGACTAAAATTGATTTAAACTAGCTATAATGGAGAAATATGGAGTTAGTATTTCAAGATTTTGTGAATTAGGTGATTTTTTTTATAAAATAGATTTTAGTCGGCTCGTAGGGAACGCATGTATGCGTTCCGCCTCTCAGTAATGAAAAATAAATTGTGGATAGCTTATGGATAAGTGAAAAAATTCACTTCTGTATCTCTCTATTTTTCAATATTATATCTGCAACTCTCTTTCCCCTCCTGTATGCTTCCCCTATCGCTCTCATGTAATATGTTGAAAATAAAAGAGTTATAGTGTAGGGAACGGATGTATCCGTTCCGCCTTATGAGTTATTTTTTCAAAAAGAGATCTTTTCGCAAGAAAAAAATGATTTAAAGATTATGTAAAATTATTTTTGAAAAGACTCTTGAAAAAATGATAGATATTTATTGAGGAACAAATAAGAAAATGACCTAAATTTTAGTCGGTCATTAGTGTTAAATTATATCAATTTGATATAAATTACTATATCAAATTGATATAGTTTTGAAAATTTATAAAACACAATCCATTTCTTATACCATCATATCTATATATTTTAAGTATAGTTAAAAAAATTTACCCAAAAATTAATTACATTGGAATACTTTTTGCTTATTATTGTTTATAATAAAGAAATAAATTTCAACAAGGAGATTAAAGCATGAATACAAAAAAAATAACAACCTTAATATTACTCTTATATTCTTTGTT
The DNA here is from genome assembly GCA_009777575.1 of Candidatus Cloacimonadota bacterium. Taxonomy (GTDB): domain Bacteria; phylum Cloacimonadota; class Cloacimonadia; order Cloacimonadales; family WRIO01; genus WRLO01. The sequence goes on along the minus strand of WRLO01000014.1, from coordinate 39,194 downwards.
TTCATTATTAAATGCTCAGACCTACCAAGAATACAATCCCAATAGTGAGCGATTTAGGATTATCGCACTGGAAATGGCTAAAATTCGTCTTGAGTATTCAGAGCAGCAATGGCGAAATGCACGAGAGTTATTTGAACAAAATTTGATTTCTCAAAATGATTTTCATCAGTATGAGTTGCAATACAAATCTGATAGGTTAAACTTTGATATGTATATGCTTAGCGTGATTTTTGACAATCCTTATATCAACATCGTTCAAGCAGACAAAATCAGAGATATTAATGGAGAAGTCTTTGTAGAACTAATCATAAAGAACACTTCAGGTGGCAATTATGGATTAGAAGAGTCTCTCATGGAGGACATTGCAGGCACAAATCTTTCTATCACTGGTATGTATAATCTTTATATATCTATAAAAGATATGAACCGCACAATCATCTCCCAACCTTATGAATATCATATCACAAGGCTAAATTTTGAAGAGGAATATTCAATAAGATTCAGACTCTTGAAAGATGTCGAAAGTGCTATAGTATCAACAAATTATGGTGATAGAGTTGCGGAAAAGCAGATATATTTTACTCGTAGACAAGATAGAAGCCTCATCACTGTCATTCCAGATATCTATGCTCAGGAAATTGAAACAGGGCAAATGGCTACTTTTAGGCTTTCTATGGAGTATTTCGGTGACATTAGGCAGAGCTTTACTGCTGAAATGGAAGGTCTCCCTGAAATATTTACATGGGATGTATTTTCTACTCAGTCAAATGTTACTATGTCCAGACTCGTTTTTTCACCTGCTGAAACAAGGCAAAATTATGGGCTTAGAATAAGAGTTCCAGAACGAGTAGGAAACAATGTCGAGTTTGATGTCCCGATAGAGTTCAATATGCTCTTGAAAAACGCTCAAAATGAAGTAGCAGGAATTGCAGAACTACAGATAGTTCCAACTGGTAGGGTTAGTATGCGGTTGATAGTGAATAACCTCTATTGGAAAGGAAATGATACTCAAGAAATCGTATTCTCGCAGATAAGGCTCGAAAACGAAGGGATGAGACCTATCACCAATGTTTCCGCAGAAATCTTTCTACCTGCAAATTGGGAATACGAAATCACTCCGCAACGAATAGAAATACTCAACCCAGGAGAGAGAATCCCGATAGAAATAAAAATCAAGATGCCGAGCAATGTTCTACCCGGCATATATCAGCTCAGATACAGAATGATAGGCAATAGCGTCAATCGCAATCTCCAGACTTCAGAGATAGAATTTCGAGCAGAAGTGGTTAAAAAGACAAATGTCTTAGTGATATTGTTTTCTGTGGTGTTGAGTCTGGCAGTGATAGTCGGAGCGATAGTGTTTATAATTAAAATTTCTAAAAATTGAGAGATAAAATGAGAAAGCAGAGGATTTTAACACAGAGAAGACAGAGAAGTCACAGGGAACACAGAGTATATTTTTTATATATAGTAATAATTCATACTCTGTGCTCTCTGTGTCTTCTCAAAAAATCTCTGTGTTAAATAAGAAAAAAAACTCAAAAACTCTGTGTTAAAAAGAAAAAATAAAGGAGTAAATCATGTTAAAAATCGTAGAATTATGTAAGACTTATGAAGATGGAATACTTGCCTTGCACAATGTCTGTATTGACATCGTCAAAGGTCAGATATTCGCCCTGCTTGGTGCAAATGGTGCAGGCAAATCCACAACTATCAATATTATCTGTGGATTTATCCCTGCAAGTGATGGAGATATTTGGGTTGATGATATATCGCTCAAAGACAATCCTCGTCTAATGCGTAGTAAAATAGCCTATTTGTCAGAAAATGTAATGCTTTATGACAATTTTACTGGTTATCAAAATTTAAAATTCTTTGCTGATATATCCCATTCTGAAAAAAGAAAATTAGAAAAGGGAAATATCAGTGAAAACATGGAAAAATCTTTATCCCAAAAAGAATATCTCACCCAAATCCTTCGTGATGTAGGTTTACAAGACGATTTTATCCATGTTAATATTTCGAAATATTCCAAAGGTATGCGTCAAAAAGTGGGTATAGCTATCGCACTAGTCAAAGATGCTCCACTGTTGTTGCTTGATGAACCTTTCAGTGGTCTGGATCCTAAAGCAGCTTATGATTTTCAAAAGCTATTATACAAACTCCGCAATGAAGGGAAGACGATTCTGATGTCTACTCACGACATCTTCAGAGCGAAGGAAATGGCTGATATAATTTGCATCATGAAAGAAGGTGAGGTGGTGATGACAAAAACCAGAGATGAATTGGAAAGCGAAGATTTGAATAAAATATATCTTGATTATATCGAGGGTAGAGTAGCTCCAATGCCTTTAAATATGCCATCTATATCAAATTTTGTTGTTAGATGAGAGAGAGTTACTTATGCTAAAATCATTATTGGAACACGAATTAAATAATCTTTTAAAGAGTAAACGCATCTATACTACGGTGATAATGTTTCTTTTGCTCTTTGTGTCGATATTTGTCGTTAGGGTCATCGACTATCAAAAGCAGGTCAATCAATACATAGATGATGTGTTACAAAATGAAGAAGGCTTGCGCTCTGCTGAAAACTACAGCTTTATCAATCCGAGAGCTATACAGCAACCTATTGTTTTTTCTATTTACAACGATGGTTTCAAGATACCGCGTGTATTAAATATCCAGTATTATGAACCTATCATTTATGCTGAGTCGCTCAATGAAGAGGATAATATTTTTTTCATAGATAATAATCAGCTCGACATCACTTTTCTCATTACTTTCTTTCTATCTTTGTTTATTTTGCTCATTTCTTATGATAGTGTCAATGGTGAAAAGCGAGTCGGCACACTGCGGATATTGATGACTTACCCTCTCAAAAGGCAGACCTTTATCCTCAAAAAGATGTTTGGTGTATTTTTCTTTGTAGCTATCACTTTTACGATACCTTATGTCATTAGTTTTGTGAGCATTATCTATATGTTTGTCAATATACTTTCTATAAATTTCTTACTTAGTGCTTTTTTTTACTGGCTCCTCACTATGCTTTTTATACTTTTTTTTAGCTTATTGGGTATTTTTATCTCATGCTGCTCTACAAATCCCAATAGATCGCTGGTCTATTCGCTCCTCGTCTGGATTTTGTTTAGAATTGTCTTGCCTATCAGTTGGGACTATATCATCTATCCGAGACTTTACGATGAGCAAGTGCTTCATTTGAGAACAATTCAAGGTGACAAGCAATATGAGAAAACTCGAGTCGAATTTGATGTTAATCCCCACTGGAGTGGAAATTTTATCCAGTATAGTGGTGAGGGATTTTATAATAGCTGGGTTTTTGCCTTCAAAGAAACAATGGATGGTCGCGATCAGCTACTCAGGTATATGTATGATGAGGTCTATCCTCTGACTTTTGAAGTAGAGCAGGCAAGGGACGATGTCATCAGATATCTAATAAACACTGAAAATGTAAAAAATTGGGTGTTTTTCTTCAATCCTATCGTATTATTTAACAATCTTAGTATGAAAATCACAGGTAATTCACGCGGTGATTATCTGAGGTTTTTACATTCTGCAAGGGAACTGCGAAACGAGCTAGTCAGTCTGGGTATCGAAGAAGGCTGGCTTTTGGACTATCGTTTTAATGCTTATGTGCCTGAAAAATACAATGTCCTTGATTATGATGTTTTATACGAGCAAGTCGAGGGAGATTATGAAAGAATGGGTGAATTTGTCCATGAGTTTATTGGAGATGATAGGTATGAGATGAGACTGCCCGTCTTTCGTAGGTATGAACAGCCGATATATAGCTTTGGCGAGATATTTGAGAGGATATTTGTGTATCTGGTGCTGTTTGTGGTGAGTATTGTGGTACTATGGGTGATGACATGGCGGAAGTTTTTGAAATACGACGTGAGATGAGAGAGTTTTTTTTAACACAGAGAAGACAGAGAAGTCACAGAGCACACAGAGAAAAGTTCTCTGTGTGCTCTGTGTCTTCTCTCAAAAACTCTGTGTTAAAAAAGAAAAAAAGGAGTTATTTATGAACCAAATTATTTTAATGAAGGACATCAGATTGATGCTCAAAGACCTAAAATTTCAGATATTCTTTCTGATATTGGTCGCTTTATTTATACTATCGGCTATCAGTAGTGCCGTGACCTATCATAGTCATAACGATGAATACCAAGCCGATTTAAACAGATTCAACGAGCTTGTATCCAATGAAAACTATACTAAACTTGCCAATTTAATCAATCATCGGAGACTAAATGTATTAAGTCAACCCTCGCCTGCTATCTTATTTAGTAGCTACTCCTCATTTCCAGACAAGATAAATAGTCGGGTGATATTTTATTCTCCGACATTAGATAAATACGGACAATCAGGAAACGGTGTCTTTCGTCTGAACTGGTTTTTCATACTCGGTATTTTGACAGGTTTCATCATGCTGGTGATGAGTTTTGAGACTATATCTCAGGAGAAGCGGTCTGGGACATTGCGACTCATGTCTGTATATGGGTTCAAAAGACAAAAGATACTCTGGATAAAGTATATCAGTTATATGTTGCTTTATCTCATCATCATAATCCCACCTGCCCTTGCATCGATGATACTTTTCTTTGCTCTGACAGGGACTTGGTCTGCGGTCTTTATGTGGAAATTTCTTTTGATACTACTGATTTCTATTCCCTTTGCGTCGTTCTTTGTCTGGCTGGGAATTTTTATCTCAATGGGAAAAAACTACCGCAACGCAATCGTGATGATAGTCTTTATCTGGTTGTTTTTTGTCATAATAGTTCCGCAGTCTGCGAGTATCTTTGGTAAACAGCTTTCCCCGATAAAAACAACGACAGAATATAGACAAGCGAGAAGTAGTGCATTTTGGGATGAGTTTCAAGCCTGGAATGAAAGAGAAGATGATCGTGCTGGCTCAAATACCCCAGAAAATCTGGAAATCAGAGCTGCTGCTTATCATACAAGTGAAGAAAAACGAGATGTAGTGGTGCAAAAAGAGGTGGAGGATTACATGCGTCAGACGATGATGATACAAAAGATAGCCAGCATTTCACCATTTGCTCAGTTTGAGATGATTTCTGAGATTGTTTTTGACAAAGGTTTATATATGCTTAACTATATGCAAGACACGACTAAACGCTCTGTAAACCAGATCACAAACCTGATGATAGAGCAGGACAGCCGTGATGAAAACTCAATGCATCTGTTTTATGGCTGGGCAGAGATGGATTCGAATGTGTTATCATTTTTTTATGGGAGTGATAAGGTTGCTTTTTCTCATGAATTGTTTGAACAACCGAATCTTCTCTTTGTAACGGAGATAGAGACGGATGATGCGTGGGGAAAAATGGTGAAGATAATGATGAGACTGCTGCCGATATTGATATTGAATCTGGTGTTGATGGCGGGAGCGGTGGTTAAATTTGAGCGGCTGGATATCAGGTGAGAAAACAGAGGATTTTTAACACAGAGAAGACAGAGAAGTCACAGAGGACACAGAGTTCACAGAGTATGTATTTTATAAATAAATTATCATTCATTCTCTGTGTGCTCTGTGTCTTCTCTCAAAATCTCTGTGTTAAAAGAAAAAAGGACTAAATAATGTTTACAAAATTGTTAAACCACGAAATACTCAATTTATTAAAGAGCCGTCGCGTCTATCTGACCGTGATTATGTTTCTCTTGCTTTTTACGACTGTCTTTGTCGTGAGGGTGCTTGACTATCAAAAGCAGGTCAATCAATATATCGAGGATGTCAAAGTCAATGATGAAGCGATGGCAAACATTGAAAACTATAGCCATATCACACCGAGGGCTATTCAAGAGCCTATCCTCTTTTCTATTTATAATGAGGGCTATCGGATACAGAGGGTAATAAATATCAAGTTTTACGAGGCTATCATTGAGACAACATCAATCAATGCAGAAAGAAATATGCTGTTTTTTCCAGATACAGAGCTGGATATTACTTTTCTTATCACATTCTTTTTGTCGTTGTTTATACTCTTGATATCTTACGATAGTGTCAATGGTGAAAAGCAGGTAGGGACATTGCGACTCTTGATGACTTATCCGCTCAAAAGGCAGAGCTTTATCCTCAAAAAGATGCTCGGTGTTTTTATCTTTGTCGCTTTTGTCTTTACAATGCCTTATTTTCTAAGTATCATTAGTCTCATGGTCATTTATGCCAATCTGCTCACGATAAATTTCTTTATCAGTGCTTTCTTTTATTGGTTTTTGACTATATTTTTTATCCTCTTTTTTAGTTTGCTGGGTATTTTCCTTTCGACCTGTTCCAAAAGTCCCAATCAATCTCTTGTTTATGCTATTTTGACATGGATGGTGCTTTGTATTATCATACCTATTAGCTGGGATTATATCATTTCACCGAGCTTGTCAAACGAAAGGATACATCAAGCGACTCAAAACTATCATACCTATACTACACAAGCCAAAAGAGCTATAGAGCATGACCTCCCCGATGATGCCAATCTGCGTTTAGTTCCAATGGGTATTTGGACTTCTTCTGCTGGTATAGAAAATGATGGTATTCATGAAATGAGTCTTTGGGGGTATGATGAAACTTACGAGCAAAGTTCTCGTTTTCAGAGTCATCTTTATGAAAATTACTACCCTTTGATAAGGGCAAGTGAACAGGCTTATGATGATGTTTATAGGGTGCGTATTAATACAGAAAATATGATGAATAGGGTGTTTTTCTTTAATCCTATTGTAATCTTTCACAATCTCAGTATGAAAATAGCGGGAAATTCGAGAGTTGACCACCTTGTCTTTTTACATACGGCGAGAGAATTGAGAGACGACCTTGTGAATCTCGGTGCTACTGAAGGTTGGCTCTTTGATTATCGATTTTATGCTCATTTTAAGGAGGAATACAATCTTGGCTCAAGAGAGGAAATGCTGGCAAGATTTGATGGAGATAGAGAACTTGTATGGGAATATGTGAATGATATCGAAGAAAATGCCGAAATGTATGAAATGGAAGTGCCTGTATTTAGGAAATATGAGCAGCCGCATTTTACGCTGGCGATGATGATACCGCGTATTTTTGAGAGCATGGTGCTGTTTGTAGGGAGTATTGTGGGGTTGTGGGTGGTGATCTGGTGGCGGTTTTTGGGATACGATGTGCGGTAGGAGAGAGAAAATGAGAAAACAGAGGATTTTTAACACAGAGAAGACAGAGAAGTCACAGAGAACACAGAGATTTTTTAACACAGAGGATTAAAGAGAGGACACAGAGTTCACAGAGTATGTATTTTAATTAATTAATATTTCATTCTCTGTGCATTCTGTGAACTCACAAAAACTCTGTGTTAAAAGAAAAAAACTCTCAAAAAACTCTATGTTAAAAGAAAGAAAAAAAGGAGTTATTTATGAACCAAATTATTTTAGTGAAAGACATCAGATTGATGTTCAAAGACCTAAAATTTCAGATATTTTTTCTGATACTGGTCGTACTTTTTATCCTATCGGCTATCAGTAGTTCCGTCTCATTTATCAGCAAGCAAAAGTCCTTTCAAAATGAGAGAAATCGCTTTAATGATTTAGTCGCAGATGGACAGCATATACAATTGATACAGTTATTACAAAACAGGATGCTTATGGTCGCAAGTCCACCCTCACCTGCGGTATTATTTTCAGAGTATGATAACTATCCAGACATTATCAATACGGGCATAATGTTTTATGAACCTGAGTTTAGTAATAACAATATCGGTTTGCGGAGGATGTTTCGTCTAAATTGGTTATTTATTCTCGGTATGATTATGGGTTTGATGATGCTCATTATGAGTTTTGAGGCAATCTCACAAGAAAAGAGAGCAGGGACATTGCGTCTCTTGACTATCAATGGTGTCAAAAGGCAATCTATCATCTGGCACAAGTATATTAGCTATTTGATACTCTACTTGATAGTCATTATTCCAGCCTCAATGACATCTATGATTTTGTTTTTTGCTTTGACTGGGACTTGGTCTATGACATTTATGCTGAAATTCCTTTTAATAATCTTGATTTCTATACCATTTGCTTCGTTTTTTGTCTGGCTGGGTATATTTATTTCTATGTCAAAAAATCACAGGAATACAATAGTGATGGTAATGTTTATCTGGGCGTTTTTTGTGGTTATTGTTCCGCAAGCAGCTATTATCATTGCAAAACAAGTTTCCTCAATAAAGACGGTCATTGAGTATAGAGAAATCAGAGAGCAAGCAAGGTATGATGAAATGATGAGACAAGCTGAAGAGGAAAATGATATAATGTCATTGTCTTTTGAAGACTTTTTTGCCTTGCTCGCCTCAAACATCAATGTAGCCGATGAGAAAAAAAATCAAGCTCTTCAGAGAGAAATTGAGGAAAATATGCGTCAAACAAGGATGATAAGAGGGATAGCTGGCATTTCACCTTTTATGCAGTTTGTTAATATTTCAGAAATTGTTTTTGATAAAGGATTTTATCTACTAAACTTCCAACAAGAAACGACAAAACAAGCTATCAACCAAATCAAAAACCTCATGATAGAGCAGGACAGCAGAGATGAAACCTCTCATAATCTGCTTTATTCTTATGCTTATGTGCAGAGATTGGTTTTTAATCGCAGGGGAGAAACACCTTTTTCAGAGGAATTGTTTGAGCATCCGCATCTGCTCTTTGTAACGGAGATAGAGACGGATGATGTCCCCAGCAAAATTATGGAAATATTGATGAAGCTGATACCTATCTTGGTGTTGAATCTGGTATTGATGGTGGGGGCGGTGGGGAAATTTGAACGATTGGATATTAGGTGAGAGAATGTGAGAAAACAGAGGATTTTTAACACAGAGAAGACAGAGAAGTCACAGAGCACACAGAAAGTTCTCTGTGCACTCTGTGAACTCCCAAAATCTCTGTGTTAAAAGAAAAAACTCTCAAAATCTCTCTGTAAAAAATAAAAAAATATAAAGGAGCAAAATATGTTAAAAATTACTGATCTTAGCAAGCGTTACGAAGATGGCAACCTTGCTCTCGACAACCTTTGTCTTGAAATAAGACGAGGTAAAATTTTCACTTTACTAGGTGCAAATGGTGCAGGGAAATCCACTGCAATCAACATCATCTGTGGATTTATACCCCCTACCGGTGGTGATGTTTGGGTTGATGAGATTTCTCTTAGCGAAAACCCACTTTTACTAAGATGTAAAATAGCCTATTTGTCAGAAAATGTAATGCTTTATGATAACTTTACAGGTTATCAAAATTTAAAATTCTTTGCTGATATTAGCAAAATTCCTGCCACAAAAGGAAATAAAGCTACCAATCCAGCTATGAAATTCAATCTCATCAAAGTTCTACGCGATGTTGGTTTACAAGACGAGTTTATCCATGAGAATATCTCGAAATATTCCAAAGGAATGAGACAAAAAATTGGTATTGCTATCGCTCTTGTCAAAGATGCACCTATGTTGTTGCTTGATGAACCTTTTAGTGGGCTTGATCCAAAAGCCTCACACGATTTTCAGGCATTACTTTACAAACTCAGAAATGACGGTAAAACTATCCTGATGTCCACTCATGACATCTTCAGAGCAAAAGAAATGGCTGATGTAGTAGGTATCATGCAAGGTGGTAAATTGGTGATGACCAAGACACGCACAGAGCTGGAAAGTGAGGACTTGAATAGGATTTATCTCGACTATATTGAAGAGAGAGTGGTAATGGAGAATGAAGAATAGAAAATGGAAAAAAACATTATCCATGATCTATTTATAAAGGAGAAACTATGCTAATACCCCTATTAGAACACGAATTACAAAACCTATTAAAGAGCAGACGCATCTATCTCACTGTGACGATGTTTCTATTGCTCTTTGCAACTGTTTTTATAGTCCGAGCTATAGACTTTCAAAAACAGATCAATCAATATAACGATGATGTCATGCTCAATGATAAAGACCTGCGAGAAGCGACTAATTACAGTCAAATCAAGCCGAGAGCTATTCAAAAGCCTATCATCTTTTCGATTTTCAATGAAGGTTTTAAGATACCGCGTGTAATCACGATACAGTATTATGAGCCTATCACAAATACGATGACGCTCAATGAAGAGACAAACCTGCTCTACAACGAAAGCACGCAACTCGACATCACATTTCTCATCACTTTCTTTTTATCACTATTTATACTGCTCATTTCTTATGACAGCGTAAATGGTGAAAAGCAGGTCGGCACATTGAGGATATTGATGACCTATCCGCTCAAAAGACAGAGTTTTATCTTGAAAAAGACGCTCGGTGTCTTTTTCTTTGTTGCACTCACTTTTACCATACCTTATTTTTTGAGTATTATGGGCATCACTTATCATTTTGTCAATGTTCTCTCATTAAATTTCTTTCTCAGTGCTATTTTTTACTGGTTTTTAGTGATGTTGTTTATCATGTTTTTCAGCTTACTGGGCATCTTTATCTCTTGCTGCACGACCAATCCCAATCGTTCACTCGTTTATTGCTTACTTGTCTGGATTATGTTTAGCATCGTTTTGCCTATCAGCTGGGATTATATCATCGCTCCAAGACTTTACAATGATACACTGACCCAGCTATCTCAAGGCTATCGTGACAAAATTATGCAAGCTCAGAGGATAATGTATAACGATGTCCCTGATGAAGCCAATATAAACCTAGTCGGGCATATGAACTGGTCTGGTAGGCATTTTTTTTATGAAACTAATGTCGCTGGCTGGAAAGCTACCCATGAGCAGCATCACCGCTATCAAATGTATATCTATGAAAACTATTTTCCTGTTACTCGTGACGCAGAGCAGGCTTACGATGAGATCCAGAGAAAGCGTATCTACATGGAAAATGTCAGAAACTGGGTCTTTTTCTACAATCCTATCGTTCTTTTCAATAGTCTCAGTGCCCAAATAACAGGTAATTCTAGAGAAGACCTACTAAGATTTTTGCATACAACTAGGGAACTCCGCGATGAGCTTGTCAATCTTGGTGTCAGTGAAGAATGGCTATTAGATAGTCGATTTTTTATTATGTATGAGCTTGAAACGGATGTTATGTATAATATTACTGATCAGTATGATTTATTTATGCTAATATACGAATATGCAGGTGGGCATGGACCACTCGAAGATTTCTTTAACGAAATCGGTGAGGAAAGGGCAGTAGGCTATCTTCAGGAGATGGTGAGCCAACAAGAAAGATACAATATGGTCTTGCCGAGATTTCGTAGATATGAGCAGCCGATATATACCTTTAGCGAGATATTTGCAAGGATTTTGCAGTATCTGGTGGTGTTTGTGGTGAGCATCTTGGTACTGTGGGTGATGACATGGCGAAAGTTTCTAGGATTTGACGTTCGATAATGAAAAATGGATAATGGATAATGATAAATAATAAATAAATTGGAGGAAAATACATCATGAATCAAATCATTTTAATGAAAGATATTCGTTTGATGCTTAAAGACCTAAAATTTCAGATATTCTTTCTGATACTGGTCGCACTTTTTATACTATCGGCTATCAGTAGTGCCGTTACTTATCAAAATCTGAGTGAAGAATTTCAAACAGATTTAAACAGACACAACGAGCGTGTCGCTGACGGAGAATCCATGCAAATGATACGGATGCTCCAAGGCAACCTGCTCCAAGTAGTTAGTAGACCCTCACCAGCTGTTTTATTTAGCAGCTATCAGACTTATCCAGACAAGATAAGTGTCGGTATCCTCTTTTATACGCCATATTTCGATAATTACGGCACTTCTACGAGGGAAGTTTTTCGTCTGAATTGGTATTTTATACTCGGCATTTTGTCTGGCTTTTTTATGCTCATCTTGAGTTTTGAGGCTATTTCGCATGAAAAGAGAGCAGGGACACTGCGTCTCATGTCGGTCTATGGTTTCAAAAGGCAGATGATACTTTGGCATAAATACATTAGCTATATGCTGCTTTATCTCATCATCATCGTTCCACCAGCTCTTGTGTCGTTGCTGCTTTTCTTTGCTATGACTGGGACATGGTCGATGGTCTTTATGTGGAAATTTCTTTTGATACTCTTGATTTCAGTGCCTTTTGCTTCGTTTTTTGTCTGGCTGGGAACCTTGATTTCTATGGTAAAGAACTACCGCAACGCTATCGTGATGGTCGTCTTTATCTGGCTTTTCTTTGTCATCATAGTGCCACAGTCGGCAAATATCATAGCAAAACAGCTTTCACCTCTGAAAACAAGCATAGAATACAATGAGATGTGGCGACAAGCATATCTTGAAGAATACCAAATCTGGGGTGACGAATACGGCATGCAAGTCCACAGTAATGGCGCTCTACACGATGGTATCAGAGCAAGAGCTTTTCATGCCTGTGATGAAAAGGCGGCTCTGACTAAACTTATCGAAATAGACGACAGTGATCGTCAAACGAGGATGATTCAAAATATTTCTGCTATTTCACCTTTTGTGCAGTTTGAAAAGATATCTGAGGTCATCTTTGACAAAGGATATTATCTCTTAAATTTCCAGCAAGAAACAGCAAAACGCTCTATCAATCAAATCACAAACCTCATGATAGAGCAGGACAGCCGCGATGAAACCTCTCTACACCTCTTTTATGGTCACGCAAATAGTGATAGATATGTCCTGTCAGAGCTGGGGCAGATACCTTTTTCAGAGCAGCTTTTTGAACATCCAGAACTGCTCTTTGTCTCAGAGATTGAGACTGAGGATAGCTGGACAAAAGCGATGAGGATACTATTGAGACTATTGCCTATCTTGATACTGAATCTGGTGTTGATAGTTGTGTCGGTAGTGAGATTTGAGAAATTGGATATCAGGTAAGATAGCTGATTTTTATTACAGAATGTAGTTGCTTATTGCAACCCCTGTCATTCCGAACGTAGTGAGGAAACTTAAGGCCTTTCACTGCGTTCAAGGTGACAGGGGGGGTATTCTATGTGATTCTTTGTCTTTTCGAATCATAGAAATTCATTTCAAAAAATATCACAACTGACCGATTAAAATTTAGGTAATTTTCTTATTTGTTCCACAATAAATATCTATCATTTTTGTCAAGAGTCTTTTCAAAAATATATTTACATAATTTTTAAATCATTTTTTCTTGTCAAAAGACCTCTTTATGAAAAAATAACTCATAATAACTCTTTTATTTTCAACATATTACATGAGAGCGATAGGGGAAGCATACAGGAGGGTAAAGAGAGTTGCAGATATCATATTGAAAAATAGAGAGATACAGAAGTAAATTTTTTCACTTATCGATAAGCTATCCACAATTTATTTTTCACTACTGACCGACTAAAATCTATTTTATGAAAAAAATCACCTAATTCACAAAATCTTGGAATACTAACTCCATATTTCTCCATTATAGCTAGTTTAAATCAATTTTAATCAAAAATGTATCCCCTTTCTTAAATTTACGAGGCTTAAGACAAAACCTACCCCCTATCGTTAAATATGTTCATAAAACATTACTATTTCAATAGTTACATAAACAAAAAACAAATCAATCGGTCAGTAGTGAAAAAATATACTAACAAAAACTTGCATTGGTGGTATGCATAAAGTAAAATAGTTTATTTATTGTTCAATAGTATTTGTAACAAAACAAACAACCAAATGTTTATATAGTTATATCTGTTTTCAAAAAAAAGTTGACAAAAAATATATGTTTTTTTTCTTAGTTTATAAGAAAACTTTTTTACAAGCAGATGATAGGAGGTATTTATGCCAAAAATAGAATGGACAGATGACTTGAGTGTTCGCATATGGGCTATTGACAATGAACATAAAAAACTGATAATGCTCATAAACAAACTTAGTGATTCTATGTCACAAGGGCAAGGGCAGTCAGTTTTAGCTGGAATCTTGTCTGAACTTGCAAACTACACTAAAACTCATTTCAAGAATGAAGAAGCTTTGATGGAAAAACATGGTTATCCCAAACAAGACGACCACAAAAAACAGCATACAGAGCTGGTTAACAAATTGAACGAGCTACAAAGCGACTACAATTCTGGGAAAATATCTTTAAGTCTTTCTATATTTAATTTTTTGACTTCATGGATACAGAACCATATCAAAAAAGAAGATAAAAGATATTCTGAGTTTTTCATTGAAAAGGGAGTAGTGTAACATGTTAATAAAAGGCTGATATTTTTAAAAGAAAGGGATGTTGAAATGAAAATTGTGGTAACAAATAACCCTTTGGTGAGTTTAAAAATTTCAGATACTGAGATTGATTTTCGAAATACAGATCTTTTGGGTGTCTTAAAATGTGTAAGAGATAGAATTCATCTTGGTCACAAGTTGTTAACCCATCCTTTGGCTGGTAGTATAAAGCCTTGGGAGACACCGTATCGAACTGTTCTTTTAACAGCAGAAAAGAGTGGGCTTGATGAAGATTCACTTTCAGTAATAGAATATTGCATAGAAATGTGCAATAAAACAATTGTAAGTAAAGCTTTTTACTACAAAAGAGATGAAAAAAATCTCTCAGATTTTCAATTGATAGATTTCGATTTGATATTTGGTAGATTTTCTTGAAAATAAGTGAAAAAGAAGTAATAAAAATTAAAAATAAGGAGGTTAATGAAATGTATGATGTGATTATAATTGGAGCCGGTCCAGCGGGTTTATCAGCAGGGATATATGCAGGTAGATCTTTGTTAAAAACACTGATCATAGAGAAGAAAAAAGCAGGCGGACAAGCTGCAATTACTAATGAGATTGACAATTATCCTGGTGCTATTTTAGAAGAGACAGGACCTTCACTGATAGAAAAAATGGTTAAACAAGCTGAGCGTTTCAAGGTTGAAATTATTACTGATGATGTAATTAATGTGGAACTTGAAGGAAAAGTAAAAAAAGTTAAAGGTGAAAAAGGTGAGTATCAGGGGAAAATCGTTATTATTGCAACTGGAGCTTTTCCGAGATTGTTAGGTTGCAAAGGAGAAAGGGAGTTCACAGGCAAAGGAGTTTCATATTGTGCAACATGCGATGCAGCTTTTTTTGAAGACCTTGAGGTTTATGTGGTAGGTGGCGGTGATAGTGCGGTTCAGGAAGCCTTGTTTATAGCAAGATTTGCTAGAAAAATAACAATCATTCAGAATTTACCGGAATTGACTGCAGCAAAGTCTATACAAAAAAAGGCTTTTGAAAATCCTAAATTTAATTTTGTATACAACTCCATTGTAGAAGAAGTAAAAGGTGATGGGATTTTAGAGGCAATAGTCATAAAGAATACTGAAACAGGAGAAATAACAGAATTTCAGGCAGATCCAGAAGACGGAACATTTGGACTTTTTGTATTTATCGGTTTGATACCCAATACAAAAATATTCGAAGGGAAAATAGAAATGGATCGAGGTTATATCACCACAAATGAAAATATGAGAACAAACATAGATGGCGTATATGCTGTAGGTGATTGCAGAATAAAACCATTGAGGCAAGTAGTAACAGCAGCAAATGATGGTGCTATAGCAGCTTTTGATGCTGAGAAACATTTAGAAGAATAGGAGGAAAAGATGCTTTTAGTCGATAAGGATACATTTCAGACTGAAGTTTTAGAAGCCAAAGGGCTTGTTTTGGTTGACTATTTTAGTGATGGATGCGAACCATGTAAAGCTCTCATGCCTGATGTAGAAGCACTTTCAGAGCAGTATGGAAAAGAAATAAAGTTTGTAAAACTAAATACTGCAAGTGCGAGGAGATTGGCAATATCCCAGAAGGTCTTAGGTTTGCCCACAATAACAATTTATAAGGACGGAGAAAAATTGTCAGAATTGATAAAAGATGATGCCGTCAAGACTAATATCGAAGAAATGATAAAGAAAGCTCTGAAATGAGAACGAATTGGCGTATTATATATACCAATTCCCAATGCAAGGAGGAATCTAAATGAAATTAGAACTCGGTAAAATCAACATCAAAAGTGTTAGATTAGGAAATAAAACCGAAGTAAAAGAAGGAATTTTAACAATTAATGAGGATTGTATAAAAAATCTCGTTTTAGAAGATGAGAGAATTAAAAGTGTCAAAGTAGAAATTGCGACACCTGGTGATAAAACTCGAATAACTCCTGTGAAAGATGTGATAGAACCTCGAGTAAAAGTCTCTGGAGCTGGAGGAATGTTTCCTGGAGTGAGAACCAAGATAGACTTAGTAGGAAGTGGTCGCACAAATGTTTTATCTGGAGTTGCAGTCGTAACCTGTGGTAAAATAGTTGGTTTCCAAGAAGGTATCATTGATATGTCAGGACCGGGCGCAGATTTTACTCCATTCTCACAGACTTGTAATGTATGCCTTGTCATAGAACCTTTTGATGGATTGACACCATATGACTATGAAGAAGCTGCTCGTAATGCGGGTTTGAGGATAGCAGAATACATTGGAGATACAGGGAAGGACATAGAACCCGATATTTTAGAGGTTTATGAGACAAAGCCATTGCTTGAGGCAATAGCAGAATATCCAGATTTACCGAAAGTTGGATATGTATATATGCTTCAGACGCAGGGTTTACTTCATGACACATATGTATATGGTGTCGATGCAAAGAAGATGGTGCCAACAATCCTTTATCCTACAGAAGTGATGGATGGAGCAATCATTAGTGGAAATTGTGTTTCTGCTTGTGATAAAAATACAACATATCATCACCAAAACAATCCTATCATTCATGACCTTTATGAGAGACATGGAAAGGATTTAAATTTTTTAGGTGTGATCATCACGAACGAAACGGTTTATCTTGCAGATAAGGAAAGGTCATCAATGTGGACAGCAAAACTTTGCAAATATTTAGGATTAGATGCTGCGATAATATCTCAAGAAGGTTTTGGTAATCCCGATACAGACTTGATAATGAATTGCAAAAAAATTGAGGCTTTAGGAATTAAAACCGTTATTGTGACAGACGAATATGCAGGTAGAGATGGAAAGTCACAATCCTTAGCAGATGCTGACAAAGCAGCCGATGCTGTAGTTACGGGAGGCAATGCCAATGAAGTGATATTACTTCCCCCAATGGACAAGATAATAGGAATCTTGAAATATACAGACAAAATAGCAGGTGGCTTTGATGGCTCTCTCCGTCCTGATGGATCGATAGAAGCGGAAATACAGGTCATAACTGGCTCGACCAATGAGCTTGGTTTCAACAAAATGACCGCAGTAGGAATGTAATAAACAACTTTCTATACTAGTATTTTAGTAATGGTATAGAGAGGAAAAATGCAATAATCAATTGAAAAAATGGAGGTTTTACATGAGTTTGTTTAATGGCAAAAAAGTGATTGTCATAGGCGATAGAGATGGAATACCTGGTCCAGCAATTGAGGAGTGTCTCAAAGGTTTGGATTGTGAAGTAGTTTTCTCCTCCACCGAATGTTTTGTTTGAACGGCGGCAGGAGCTATGGATCTAGAAAATCAAAGAAGGGTCAAAGAAGCAGCAGAAAATTATGGTGGTGAGAATGTCATCGTAATATTTGGAGCAGCAGAAGGCGAAGCAGCTGGTTTAGCTGCTGAGACCGTGACAAACGGCGACCCTACATTTGCAGGTCCATTAGCAGGAGTTCAGTTGGGACTTCGTGCGTTTCATTGTGTTGAACAGGAATTTAAGAGTGAAGTAGACTCATCTGTTTACGATGAACAAATAGGAATGATGGAAATGGTTCTCAATGTTGATGAAATAGTTTCAGAAATGACATCGATACGAGAGCAGTATTGTAAGTATTAAGGAGAAATGAATGGGCAAATTACGAATTGTTCATTATATAAACCAGTTTTATGGTGGCATTGGTGGTGAAGATAAGGCAGATTATCAACCAGAGGTACGTGAGGGGCATGTAGGTCCTGGCATGGCTTTACTCCAGCAATTTGGAGAAGCGGCAGAAATCGTAGCAACGGTAATCTGTGGTGACACATATTTCAACGAAAATGTGGAACAAGCACTGGAAGTCATCATCCCGATGATAGAAAAGCATAATCCTGATGTCTTTGTAGCAGGTCCAGCTTTTAATGCAGGTCGTTATGGCATGGCTTGTGGGGCTGTATGTAAAGCAGTTCAAGAAAAGATGAATATCCCGGTAGTTACAGCTATGTATGCAGAAAATCCGGGGGTAGATTCATTTAAAAAGGATATTTATATCCTTCAAACAGGTAGTTCAGCAGCAGACATGAAAAAATCAGCTCCGAAACTTGCAGATTTTGCGATAAAACTGGGTAAAAAGGAAGAAATAGGACTACCTGAGGTAGATGGTTACCATGAAAGAGGCATCAGAAAAAATGTATTTGTAAAAGAACGCGGTTCAAAAAGAGCTGTTGATATGCTCATCAAAAAAATAAAAGGTGAGTCATTCAAAACAGAATATCCGATGCCTGTTTTTGATACTGTTGAACCTAATCCACCGGTCAAATATATGTGGAAAGCCAAAATAGCGCTTGTAACGAGCGGTGGAATAGTGCCTAAGAATAATCCTGACAAGATAGAATCATCAAGTGCTTCTAAGTATGGAAAATACGACTTAGAAGGAGTATTTGATTTGACAGATGAGGGTTATGAAACAGCCCATGGAGGCTATGATCCGGTATATGCAAATCAAGATGCCGACCGAGTATTACCAGTTGATGTCTTGCGTGATCTCGAAAAAGAAGGTCATATAGGCAGTCTCCATAGATATTACTATGCTACAGTAGGCAATGGAACATCAGTAGCGAATGCAAAAGCATATGCAGCGAGGATAGCAACAGAACTCAAAAATGATGGAGTTCATGCAGTCATCCTCACCTCTACATGAGGCACCTGTACTCGTTGCGGCGCAACGATGGTCAAGGAAATAGAGCGAGCTGGGATACCTGTCGTGCATGTATGCACGGTAGTCCCAATATCACTGACAGTAGGAGCGAATAGAATTGTCCCTGCAGTGGCAATCCCCTATCCTTTGGGTAATCCTGCACTAGATAAATCTGATGAGAAAAAACTTCGAAGAAAACTCGTCGATAGAACTCTCATTGCCCTACAAACAGAAATAGATAAACAAACTGTGTTTGAGAATTAAACGCTGTTTAAAATCTAAAGGCTTAGGAAGGACTTATTTAAAGTCCTTCCTAACAGCACATAATGCAAAAAACAAATAAGGAGGGAATATGAAAATCCGTTCAAAACTTTTAAGTGGCTTTTTTATTGTTACAGGCATAGGTTGTATTCTTGGAATATTAGGACTTTATAGCACATACAAACTAATGTCGTTGTCAGAAAACTTACATTACATATCAGAAGAGAGAACTACCGTTTCAACAATTTTGTCAACTCATTATATCTGGAGGCATAATTTATCTGAAACAATTTACGCTGGAGAAAGATTTACTGGTTCTACTGATCCCAACACATGTGCATTAGGTAGATGGTTAAACAGCGATTCTGTCCATGATTTAACAGACCATGAAGTAACATCATTGATAAGAACTATAGTTCCACCACATGATTTTATCCATGCTCGTGCATACGATGTAATCAGTCTCTTAGATAATAATGAATTTGATGAAGCTAATAGGATATTTCAAGAAGAAATTTTACCGAGAACACAAGAAGTTATCACTGGATTGACTTCTATGCAAGATAGATATGGAGTTTTATTGACAGATGAAATATCAGCAGTTGAGAATTCTGGTATGTTGTTCATTCGTATCATTATAGTTGCTTTCATAATTACAGCTATAGCGAGTATTATACTAACATTATTGATCACAGCCAGCATTGTAAAACCAGTAGTAAAAATAGCCGACTCTGTTAAACATATTTCTGAAGGAGATTTATCAGTTAGCATAAATATTAATACGAAAGATGAAATAGGTGACCTAGCTCAATCAGCCCAAACTATGATTCAAGCAATCCAAAAGATGATGGAAGACTGTGTTTTCCTATCTCAAGAGGCTTTGAACGGAAAACTCCATACACGAGCAGATGCAAACAAACATGGAAAAGATTTTGCTAAACTTGTAGGTAATATAAATAGAACCCTTGATGCGATAGTAGATCCTTTGAAAGAAGCAATGACTGTTATGGATAGAATAGCCCATAAAGATTTGACAGCGCGGATAAACGGGGACTATAAAGGTGAACTGCATGAATTTAAAAACAACATTAATCTTGCAGGGCAAATCCTTGAGGACTCAATCCATCAAGTAGATAATGCAGTGAATGAAATATTATCAGCATCTCAGGAAATCAGTAAAGGTTCTCAAAGCTTGGCAGAATCAACATCAGAGCAGGCTTCATCTCTGGAAGAAATATCGAGCTCCTTAGAAGAGATTAATTCATTAACAGGTAACAACGCAGATAATGCAAAATCAGGACTAAAACTCGCGGATCAAGCAGTTCTTGCAGTCGATACAGGCAATGTAGCAATGGACAAAATGAATAAAGCAATGGAATCAATCAAAAAATCATCACAAGAAACAGGAAAAATAATAAAAACAATAGATGAAATTGCTTTTCAGACGAATTTATTAGCTTTAAACGCGGCAGTAGAAGCAGCTCATGCAGGTGATGCTGGGAAAGGCTTTGCAGTAGTAGCCGAAGAAGTAAAAAATCTGGCATTAAGAAGTGCTGAAGCAGCAAAGACAACAAATTCACTAATCGAAGAGTCAAGCCGAAATTCAGAAATAGGAGCTAATATAGTCGAGCAAGTAACTCAATCATTCCTAGAGATGAAAGAGCAATTTAGCAAAGTAAAAAGCATTGTAAGCGAGATATCCGCATCATCAGATGAACAAGCTCATGGAGTGAATCAAATCTCTATCGGTGTAAATGAAATGAATAAAGAAACTCAACAAAATGCTGCCAATGCAGAGGAATCAGCAGCAGCAGCAGAAGAGTTAAATAGCCAAGCCAATGAATTGAAAGGCATGGTAAATAATTTTGTCATTTCGAGAAAAAATGATTACCAAAAAACTAGTTTCAACCCCCAAAAACCTCTGATGTTAGCAAATAAGAAAAAGCATATAGTAACTCCTACAATTGAACCTCAAGCTGAAAAACTCTTACCTATGTTCGATTCTGATGATGATTTTGATGATTTTAGCTAAGGGAACTAGTGTAAACAGGGTGTATGATAAATCTCTTCCCATAAATAAGTCTACTTTTCACTATTTTTGTCTGTAGTGTCTATCTTCGATTGGCATTTTACAATGTTTTATGGCAATTGGAGATTGCCGCTACGAACAAAAGTTGACACATATAGGGTTGCCCCTACCTGCTTGAATATCGTGTAACCGCAAGGGTTACCCATATGATATAGGAATCAATAAATATCTTTATGGGTTCTATGAGAGGGGTCGTATATTAGGATAGCATGTAGTAACTATCTATAAAAGAGTCAATAAATAAAATTTCCCAAAATCAAAAGGTTTGGTTAAAATATGGTTAAATTAACGGTAAAACAATTGTTTGAAATGAATAAATCAAGATTTGTATTGTCAATGGTTAGCAATCCGAATACCTTTGATAAATTGATAACAAATCAAAATATAAACCGCCCTCAACTTGCTTTATCTGGATATTATCATCGATTTCCATACGATAGGATTCAGTTATTAGGAGAGACGGAGATTATTTATTTAAACTCTTTACCAGATGAATTAATGTATAATCGTCTTAGAGAAATAATGATGAACAATATACCTTGTTTCATAGTATCCAAAGGACTTTCAGTTCCCAATCAAATGGAATTTATTGCGAATGAATTAAATATTGCAATAATGACCAGTAGGTTGTCAACTGAAAAACTATTTTGGCAATTGACGAAATTTTTAAGGGAGTATTTTTGTCAAAGTGTGACAATGCACTCAACTTTTGTTGAGGTTCACGGTGTAGGCATATTACTAACAGGTAAAAGTGGAGTTGGTAAAAGTGAAAGTGCTTTGGAATTGATAGAAAAGGGTCATACTCTGATATCTGATGATGTAACTTTGATAAAGTCAAACGATGAAACTCTAATAGGAATGCGTTCCAATTTAGGTGATTGTATAATCGAGGTGAGAGGAGTAGGTTTTATCGATGTAGCTAAAATGTTTGGAATCCAAGCAGTCAGAAAAGAAAACAAGGTAGACTTACAGGTTGAATTGGTTCATTGGCAAGAAAACAAAGACTTTGAGAGGTTGGGTTTAAAAGACGAAAAAACTGCTATATTAGGAATCAAAATCCCAATCATCTCAATACCAGTATCTCCTGGTAAAAATGTATCAGTAATAATAGAGGTAATAGCAATGAATCAGATATTAAAGAGTTATGGAATAGATGCCTCTTTATCCATGCAACAAAGATTGGCAGAAGAAATACAAAAAAATACAGAATTAAGAAATAAAAAATAAGAATATATTGGGAGTTTTTCGAAGTTAATGTTAAAAAAAGTAATTATAGTTCAAAATAAATTGGGTTTACATGCTCGCCCATGCAGTTTATTAGTAAAGGCCGCGGGAAAATTTCGTTCTGAATTTCAGATACGAAAAGAGAAAATGGAAGTAAATGGAAAGAGTATCTTGGGTGTAATGATGCTAGCAGCTGAGTATGGTTCTGAATTGGAGTTAGTATTTGATGGTGTAGATGAAGAAGAAGCTATGGAGACGATAGTCAATCTGATAGAATCCTGTTTTGGGGAAGAATAGTAAAAATTAAACCAAGGAAAAGAAAGATATGTATACAATACATGGGATAGCAGTCTCAACAGGTATTGGGATAGGTAAAGCTCGTATCCTGAAAGAAGTAACTTTATCAGTTTCAAAAGAGGACATTAATCCTTCAGAAATAGAACAAAATATAGATTTATTCAATAAGAGCATCCAGACCATAATAAGCGAAATCGATGAATTTATAGGCGCATATCACTCCCGAGGCGATAAAAAAACAGCAGAAAAGATAAAAAATCAAAACACAAAAAAAAATCTAACAGAAGATGAAAGTATAATTGAAACACATAAAATGATCCTTCTCGACCCCGAATTTCATAAAGAAATAAAAAGATATATTAGCGAAGAGCGAATGAACTTAGAAAAAGCATTATATACACATTTTACAAAAACAATTGACTACTTCAATAATCTAAATAATGAGTTATATGCTGACCGAGCAGTAGATTACGATGATGTATATAGAAGATTGCTCATGAGAATAAAAAAAATCGACACTAATCTGCAAGACGAAATCGAAGAAGGAGATGTAGCGGTATTAGATGACATCCCGCCTTCTATGGTGTCTCCATTTCATAAAAAAGGAATTGCTGGAATAGCTCTGCGGCGCGGGACAAAGACCTCACATAGTGTTATAATAGCAAGAGCTTTAGGCATACCAATCATCACAGGAATTAAACATTCGCACAAGATTCACAATGAAGATGTGCTTATCATAGACGCAAAAAATGGCAAAATAATTGGAAATCCAACAACAGAAATAATTGTTGAATACCAAATTTTAGAAGACCAAATAAATCATGAGAAAAACATATTAAGTGGTTTTAAAGAAATATCAGCAACTACAGCAGATTGTGAACTAATCCAACTTTTCACCAATATCGAATTACCTTTTGAAATAGATAATATATTGGATTTAAATACTGATGGGATTGGATTATTTAGGACAGAATTTTTTTATTTAGACAGAAAAAACTTACCCGAAGAAGTCGAACAATATGAAGTATATAAAATGATAGCAAAGAAACTGGGGGATAAACAATTTACAATAAGAACAATAGACATAGGTGGTGATAAAGTAGCAAATTGGTTTTCGCCTCCGAAAGAAGAAAATCCATATCTAGGTTGTAGAGGAATCAGATTTTCATTAAAAAACAAAACAATCTTCAAAACACAACTTTTAGCAATATTAAGAGCATCAGTCTATGGAAAAGTTCAGATAATGTTTCCGATGATAGCATCAATAGAAGAATTTATAGAAGCTAAAGAAGTATTGGAAGAGTGTAAAAATGAATTGAGAAAAAAAAATATCGACTTCAACGAAGCAATACCCATAGGAACAATGATAGAAATCCCATCAGCAGCTATTAACTCAGAAATACTTGCTAAACATTCTGATTTTTTTAGCATAGGCACAAACGATTTATTACAATATACAGTGGCAGTAGATAGAAACAATGAGACTATAGCAAATTATTACAACCCATATTCACCGGCTTTTTTGCAATTAATGATGAGAGCCATCTTAAGTGCTAAAAAATATCAAAAACCTGTTTCTATATGCGGAGAACTAGGAAATGATCATAATTTCACAGCATTTTTGTTGTGCTTAGGTGTTCGTGAAATCAGCGTGGGTTCTCAACATATTTTAGGATTGAAAAAACACATAAGATCGATAAATATTATGAAAGGAATCCCATTTTTAGAAGACATTCAGAAATGTGAAACAATCAAAGATACAGAGTTATTTATAAATCGGTTGAACAATATATGCATACATAATACCAGAACATTTTTGGTGACTTAGAGAAATATTATTTTTGTCAATAACTTCTAAAAAGATTTAAAAGAAATATAAAGATAAAAAAGATAATGATTCGAAGTCGATTCTCAAAAAAATTGTTGACAAAATTGGGTGTCTAAAATTATTGTCTAACACTTAAAAATGTGCATATAATCCTTTTTATTTTTCAACAAGATACTTGCGAAAAATAAAATTGATAATGTGAAACGAAAACAGAAAAAGAAATATGGAGTTTAAATGGATAATAAAATAATCCACCGAAAGCGATCTATTGCAACAGAATTGATCAGTATTTTTTTGATTGGGATAGTATTGCTCACATCAACGATATCAGCAATATTCATTGTACGGATGCGTGCATTGAGTACCAGACAAACAGTGTCAGCCGTTCATGACAATATATCAGCTGTCCGTAACAGTTTGATACTTACCTTTCAAATTCATGAGGATGCTTTGCGTCAAGCAGCATCAGGTATCGCACTACTTTATGAAAGAACCGGAGCATCTTTTCTTGGACCTGAATCAATAACTGAAACAGAGATGCGCAGATTTCTAATGCGAATAAAGTCTGGATTACCCAATGTTGCTCAGGTTTTTATGTCGAATAATATCCCAACTTTTGAACCGGGTGGTTATGCAGTTTTTGCCCCTGAGTGGAGATTTGGAGAAGATTATGACCAACGAACAAGACCTTGGTATAGGGGAGCTGTCGAGAATCCTGAAACAGTAAACTTTACCGACCCTTATATGGCAATGGCGACAGGCATCTTTTCTGTATCTCTATCAACAATTATTTACGACTATGATGGAAACAACTTAGGGGTAATAATATTAGATATTGCAGTAAATTCTCTTTCCAATATCGTATCCTCTATGCAAAACATAGAAGGTCTCAACAGCTTTCTATTGAATAATAACGGACTTTTTATAAGTCACGAAGATAATAATGCAGTTATGCGAGATAATTTCTTTGACAACCCAGCGTTTTCTGATTATAAACAGCAGATTTTAAATGAAGAAGAGTTTTTTATAATGAATCACCAAAATATAATCAGTTCTGCTCGGATTCCTGGTGCAAATTGGGTTGTTGTTTCAGTGATACCAACATCATCTTTGTATACAGAATTAAATCAAACAATTCAAACAACGGTTTTTTTGGCAATAGCCTTGCTTGCATTGCTGTTTTTCGTGCTAATTTTCTTTATCCGTCGCATATCAAAACCGATAGTAACCATTACTGAAGCACTGAAGACCATTTCAGAAGGTGAAGGTGATTTGTCGCTGCGAATAAATGTAAATGCAAAAAACGAAGTAGGGGATCTAGCGAAATATTTCAACAATGTTATTGAATATGTTCTTGCTCCTATGTGTGATGTGAAGGATGTAGTAAATGGATTCACAGTAGTCGCCAAAGAACTTTCTTATGTGTGTGACCAGCTTTTGTTAGGCAGTAATGAGACAGTTGATAAGAGTAATAATGTTACGAAGATAACTATAGGTATGTCAGAAAGTGTTTCTTCTGTTGCTGATAGTTCAAAAGAGATATCTGATAGCATCAAAGAAGTAGCATCTACAGCAGATGATATATCGATAAGAATGGAGTCATTGGCAAAAACAATCGAAGAAATGAGCAAAAGTGTAGGTAAAATTGCCGATAACGCTGGTGAAACTAGTAGGGTTTCTATAGACGCCACTAAAAAAGCAAAACACGCAACAGAAGAAATTAATAAACTTGAAAAAGCCGCTATAGATATTGATGCCGTAACTCAAACCATTAAACAAATAGCCAATAAAACCAATCTTCTTGCTCTAAATGCAAGCGTCGAAGCGGCACGAGCCGGAGATGCCGGTAAAGGTTTTGCCGTAGTAGCAGACGAAGTTAAATTGCTTGCTAACCTATCAGCGAATAGCGCAGATGATATAGCTCAAAAAATAGCAGATATCCAGAATGACACAGTTAATGTCGCAGCTACTTTCAACGGAGTCTCTGAGATCATATTTAATATGAATAAGAATGTAGACGACATCGTATATCTTTCTGATAAACAAGCAAAAGCAAGTAATGAAATGGCAAATAATGTTTCTGAAGCAAACGCTGAAATCAGAAGAGTAGCAAACTCAATAAGTGAAGTCTCAAAAGGTAGCCAGTCGATTGCCGAAAGCACCAGTGAAGTTTCTAGTGATACTATCGAAGTCAATCAGAGTATGGTAGTTATGAATCGTACAACAACTCGTGGTGCAGATGGTGCAAACATTGTAAACGATTTTTCAGACAAACTTAAAAATCTCTCAACAGAATTGACCAATTCAATCGGAAGACTCAAATTCGGTTGTGCAGATTGTAAAAATAAAAAGTGTTACAACTCAATTCATTCACTGAAAGACTTAATAAACAAAAGCGAAATCTGGAGAAAAAACTCTGAAATAGAATAAATATTTTAAATGTGCATGAAAATAACGAATGTCTTTTAGGATAACTCGGAAGAAAAGTTTATATACTAAAACATAGAATTAGGATATAGCATTATCCTTACGGAATCCTCTCCGAAAAGTATATTGCGTAGAGATGTTAGCTCTGTAGAAAGGAATATATGCACCATGTTGCATCTTGTATGGATGCTACAAAATGTGTCAATATTGAGGCGGAACGCATACATGCGTTCCCTACGAATGTCAATTGATTGGTTGCATCCCTACGGGATGCGGTTTTGTGGTTTTACATCATTTTCTACATAGCTTCACATACCTTCGGCATGTGTAAGGTAAAATTTTATTAATATACTTTTCGGAGCGGACTCCTACGGGATGTAAGCTTTATTATTGTAACAATTTTCTACTAAACCATTCTTCCTCTGGAATATTCAAAGAATAAGAACCCAAAAATTGAATGTAAAAAAGTGTTTGACAAAAAGACTATTTTTTTTTTCTTTACACTAAACACGGAGGAATAAGTGAAATTAAGTATAAGAATTCCTTTTTTGATAGGAATAGTGGTATTGGTGACTGTGGTCAGTATAATTGTTCTCATAGAAACTATTATAAGTCGTCAAATGGAGAAGAATTACAATGAAAAATTGATAGTATCAGTCACTGCAAATTCAAATTTGATCAGAGCAAATCTTGAAGCAGATATGAGTAAACTCTGGGAAGTAGCCAATAGACAAAGAACTAGGGCAATGGATTGGGATGGAGTAACAAGAGAGAGCCTCATCCCCGATGTAAGTCGATTAGGTTCGATGGATTTAGGTTTGGTTTATCTAGACGGGTCTGTGAGATATGTGGCCGACAATTCGATAGCCAATTTAGGAGACAGAGACTATATTCAAAGAGCTTTATCAGGTCAGAACACAGTCTCAGATGTGATAATCAGTAGAGTTACTAATAGTTTAGTATTGATGATAGCAGTGCCAGTTTTAGAGCATAGCAATCCTGGTGCGCCAGTAATAGGTGCCATGATAGAACGCAGAAATGGAAGCGTAGCTCTAAAAAATATTGTTTCAAATGCACAGACCCTAGAAGGTTCTTACGCCTTTATGATAAACAAAGAGGGAACATTTGTTGCTCATGAAGACGAAAGCTTAGTATTTAGGCAAGTAAATCCAATAAGAGAAGCGTCTGAAAACCCTTCATTAAGTTCAATGGCAAAAGTTTTTTCAGATGCAATCCGAACAAATTCAGGAAATGGCAAATTTGTAGAGAATGGAAAAACATATTTAGCAGCTTATACGGAGATACCTGGACATCCATGGATATTGTTTCTCGCGTTGGATGAGGAAATCGTAAAAGCAGATTTGAAATCAGTTCGAAATAATATCACATTAATCGGATTGATCTGCCTCATTATAGGTATCATCGTATCTATATTTGTGGGAAATTCGATATCAAACCCAGTCATACAAGTAACGAATGTAGTAAAAAACATTTCAACAAGTCGTGAGGGTTATGATTTAACTCAGAATATTCAAATTAAATCCAAAGATGAAATTGGAGAATTGGCAAAGTATTTCAATGAATTATTATTGACCTTAAAAAATCCTATGTGTGAGATAAAAAATGTGATAAATTGTTCAACACTTATTACTAAAGAGCTAGCCTCAATCAGTAATCATTTAGAAAAAGGTAGTAATGAGACAGTAACCACTAGTGACAATATCTCCTCAATCACAAGGAATATGGTAAATAATATTTCATCAGTAGCCGCAACCTCAGAAGAAGTATCATCTAGTGCTAAAGAAGTGACAAGTTCAGCAGATAGGATATCTGATCGAATGGAAGCCATCGTAATAGCAATGGATGAAATGAGTAAGAGTATTGGTAAGATATCTGATAACACTCATAAAATGAGTAAGGTAACAGACGAAGCTAATAAAAAATCTCAACAAGCGAGCGAAGTAATGAGTAAATTAGAATCTACTGCAAATGAAATTGGCGATGTAACGCAGACCATAAAGTCTATAGCTAACAAGACCAATCTACTCGCCTTAAACGCTTCAGTCGAGGCAGCGAGAGCCGGTGATGCTGGCAAAGGCTTTGCAGTAGTAGCAGATGAAGTAAAAGCGTTAGCTAATCAAGCAGCTATAAGTGCAGACGATATCGACAAGAAGATTTCAGACATACAGGGAGAAATAATCCGGGCTTCAACTACATTTCAGGCAGTGTCTTCAATCATAATCCAGATCAATGAAAGTGTCGATAGTATAATAGGCTTTATCGAACAGCAAGCAAAATCGAGCAATTCAATGGCAAATAATGTAGCAGAGACTAATACAGGTGCCAAAACAGTAGCTACAGCCATCAGCGAAGTAGCAAAAGGTAGCCATTTGATAGCTAGTAATACCAATGATATATCCAGCGGCACTATCGAAGTGAGCGAAAATATGAATGTGATGAATAAGACTGCAAGTATCGGAGTTGAGGGTGCAACTATAGTGAGTGATTTTTCCAATAAATTGCAAGAAATATCATCAGATCTGATAGAAGCTGTTGGAAAATTTGAACTTGGCTGTTCAAATTGTAAAACAAAGATTTGTATTTCTTCATTAAAAACATTAGAAGAACTAACAAATAAAAGCAAAGCATGGAAAAAATCATAAGGAGATAAATATGTCCGATGACTTGATATTTAATCCCAAGACAAATGAAGGTAAATATCTTACTTTCAATTTATTGGAAGAGCAGTATGGTATCAGTGTTTATGATATAATGCAGATAATAGCAATACCAAACATAATCAAAATACCACAAACACCACATTATGTAAAGGGAGTGATTAATCTACGAGGAAAAATAATACCAGTTATGGACTTAAGGTTGAGATTTTCCCTGCCGGAACAAGAGTATGATGATAAAACAAGCATAATCGTCATAAGTTTACATACAATAAGTTCCCTTCAAAATACCTTTCAAGAAGATCAAGAAACCTTTGTTGGTATCATAGTAGACAAAGTATTGGAAGTAATTGATATACATGCAAATGATATCGAAAGCAAGCCTACATTTGGTGTAGAATTAGATACAGATTTTATCCTAGCAATGGCAAAAGTAAAAAACATAGTAGTAACTTTGTTGGATATGGGAAAAATACTAACAAGTAGAGAATTAGAACATATACAAAAAATGAAAATATAACCTCAGTTTAAGAGGTTTTTAGGAGGAGAAAATGCTGAAAAACGCAAAAATAGGAGCAAAACTCAGTATTGGGTTTGGAATCCTGATAGTAGTAATCATCGTCCTAGCGATAGTTACGATGGTTTCTTTTAAAAATGTTGGTGATATCAAAGATGAATTACTGACAGAAAATTTTGTTAAATTTGATTTAACAAATCGCTTATCATCAATAGTCGCAAATGTTTCTATAGAATATTATCGAATCCAGAACGGAAGTGATATCCGTAGTTCGAGACGATTAATCGATGAAACAGTAGCAGAATGCAATCGAACAGTTGAATCCTATACCGAGCTATTAGACAGAAATAATACTGATGAAATGGCAATTTGGGACGAATTAATACGATTTCGAACAATATTTTTAAGTGTTGCAGGGCAAATGAACAATCAAATAGACGCAGGTGAATTAGAATCGTTTGCAGAAACGTTTGATAGTTCTTTTGATAGGGCTGCAAACAATTATTTAACAGTCATCCAGAGACTTGTAGAGTTTCAAAGGCAAGGTGCATATGGCAAAGGTGTCGAATTGTCTGGAGTTCATCAAAAAGATTTACTCACTATAAATTTGGTAATCATCATAGGTTTAATTACGGCGATAATATTCGCAGTTTTTATCACAAAAATGATAACTAAACCCATCCGAGAATGTGTAGACATAGCTCAAAAATTGGAAAAAGGACAGACAAGGCTCACTATCAAAGTAGATACAAAAGATGAAACAGGAGAGTTGAAAGATGCAATGCAAAAGATGATTTTGGCAATCAAAAGTATGTATGATGATTGTATGTATCTTTCAAGTGAAGCCATAGAAGGAAGATTAAAATCCAGAGCTGATACCGCTAAACATGAAAATGATTTTGCGAAGCTAGTAAACTACATAAATATGACTCTCGATGCCATAGTTAATCCAATAACCGAAGCCATGGAAGTCATGGAAATGATAGCGAATAAAGATTTGACAGCGCGAATAAAAAGTGATTATAAGGGCGATTTATTGGATTTCAAAAAAAATATCAACCTTGCTGGTCAAACTCTTGAAGAGTCGATTATTCAAGTAGATTCAAATGTTGAACAGATTTTAGCAGCATCGAACGAAATAGCATCTGGTGCCCAGAGTCTCGCTGAATCTACCTCAGAACAAGCCTCCTCCTTGGAAGAAATATCTAGCTCTTTAGAAGAAATAAATTCTTTGACTGGAAACAATGCAGATAGTGCAAAATCTGGTCTCAGACTTGCAGATCAGGCTGTTTCAGCAGTAGAACAAAGCAATGTTTCAATGGAAAAAATGAATAAAGCTATGGATTCAATACTCAAATCTTCACAGGAAACAGGAAAAATCATCAAAACTATCGAAGATATAGCCTTTCAAACCAATCTCCTTGCTTTGAATGCAGCTGTTGAAGCCGCACATGCTGGAGATGCTGGGAAAGGATTTGCAGTAGTGGCTGAAGAAGTAAAAAACCTTGCTTTACGAAGTGCAGAAGCTGCTAAAAACACAAATTCACTCATTGAAGAATCGAGTAGAAATTCTGAGATGGGTTCAAATATTGTTGAGCAAGTGACAAAATCTTTCTTGGAAATGAAAGAGCAATTCTCCAAAGTAAAAAGTATAGTCAACGAAATATCAGCTTCATCAGACGAGCAAGCTCACGGAGTAAATCAGATATCAACAGGTGTCCATGAAATGAACAAAGGGACTCAACAAAATGCAGCAAACGCAGAACAATCAGCAGCAGCAGCCCAAGAATTGAACAACCAAGCCGAAGAATTGAAAGGACTTGTAAATAATTTCAAGGTTTCTCGAAAAGTAGAATCACAAAATCATTACAAGCAACCCAAAAATAATCATCTGCTGAATGATCGCAGGCAAAAAACAGCAAAGATTGAACACAATCCACCCAAAGCATTGGAAATAAAACCTGAAAATCTTTTACCCTTGAATGGCTTTGATGATGATTTTGATGATTTTAAATAAGATATAAAAAGAGGATTTTATGATTTTAGAAGAAAAACATCAGCTTGTAGCTAAGGAAATAATTCAACGAAACCGAAAGAAAAAATCATGCAATAAGTGCTATGATAGAGGTTTCATAGGTTTTACAACAGACAAAACTATCATCCCTTGCGAAAAATGTGTTGAAATAGATACAGCTATGGAGGAATGGAAAAGATATGTGTCTGGAGATGAGGAATTAAAAGAGCAATTCAATGAACTCTTTTTAGATGAAGATGGGGAAGCAACTTCTGAAAATGATGAGTCTGAAAATATAACAGAAGATGAAATCACAGATCAAAAAGAAGATACAGAGGTTAAAATTGATAAAGACAATCTGACAACTTCAAGCTCCTCTGAGGAAGCCAAAAAAATTGCTAAATCTTCAGAAAATAAAGTCAAGAAAGGCATAACTGACAAATCAAAACCACCAAAAACAACAATGGATAAACAAAAACAAAAAACTAGTGTTTCTAAAACAAATGTCAATACTCCAAAAGCAACTCAAGTTCGTAAAACATCAGCACGAGGAAAATAGGTTGGAATGGATAATGGATGATGGATAATGGATGATGGATAATGGATAATGGATAATGGATAATGGATAATGGATAATGGATAATGGATAATGGATGATGGATAATGGATAATGAAATATACCGTCGTTGCGAGGTTCCTCATTTTAAACTCCCTCCGAAGCAATCTCCGTGTCACTATACCCCTGTCACCTTGAACGCAGTGAAGAATCTTAAGATCTTTCACTTCTTTTCTATTTGTGCTTTAACTTGAAAGCCCCAGAGGGTTTATGGTTTAGTAGAAATAGTATGTAAAAATGGATGATTTCCTTTAGCTGTTCAAGAGATTTGAGATTTATTAAGAAGCTCGCAGAATGATGTAGATTGATAGAACCTGAATTTTGGACAGAGGCAAGCTCAGCCACTATGGTTGGGTGGAGCAACAAACTTGAAATTATAAACGAGATAAAAAATCTATAAGGAGATTTTATGTATAAAAATATTGATTTAAAAGAGAAACCCTTTGATTTTGAGAAAAAACTCAGAGAATATTGGGAAACAAATAATATCGAAAAAAAAAGTATTGATGAGAGAGAAGGTTCAAAACAATTTGTATTTTATGAAGGTCCACCAACAGCCAATGGTAAACCGGGAATTCATCATGTAATCTCAAGAACTATCAAGGATTCAGTATGTAGATACAAAACCATGAAAGGTTTTCAAGTCAAAAGAAAAGCCGGTTGGGATACCCATGGTTTACCAGTTGAGATAGAAGTTGAAAAAAAACTTGGTCTGAAAAACAAAAATGATATAGAATTGTATGGAATAGAGAAATTTAATATAGAATGCAAAGCCTCTGTTTTTTCATATGAAAAAGAATGGTCAGAAATGACAAAAACTATGGGTTATTGGGTAGATTTAGAAAATCCCTATATCACTTTGGATAATAACTACATAGAAACAGTGTGGTGGATACTAAAGCAGTTATTTGATAAAAACTTGATATACAAAGGTCATAAAATAGTGCCATATTGTCCTAGCTGTGGAACACCCTTGTCCTCACATGAAGTAGCTCAAGGTTATCAGGATGTTGAAGATCCATCAGTGTTTGTGAAATTTAAGTTATCAAATTTAGCCTGTAAAATCGCAGATAAAATATCACCTCTTACATCTTCAGCACAAAAAGCAGAAGAAGCAACCTTTTTTCTTGCTTGGACTACAACACCTTGGACATTGATATCGAATGTTGCTTTAGTGGTTAACCCGAAAGAGACATATGTGAAAGTAAGGGAAAAAATAGATAAGACTGACTCACCATCAACTGCTCAAATAGAACATCTTATACTTGCAAAAGAAAGACTTTCTGTGCTGGATGGAGCTTATGAAATAGTTGAAGAATATTTGGGAAAAGACCTTGAATTTACTAAATATGAACAACTTTTTGACTTTGTGAAACCCGAAGAAGAGGCATTTTACATAGCAAATGGCGATTATGTAACCATGTCAGACGGAACTGGAATAGTTCACACTGCTCCTGCATTTGGTCAAGACGATTACGCAATAGGCTTAAAATACAAATTGCCATTTATTCAACCTGTTGATGATACTGGAAAATTTACAGAAGTAATCACAGATTATAAAGGTATATTTGTCAAAGATGCTGATAAAAGTATTATCAGAAACTTGAAAGACAGAAATTTACTTTATAAAAGAACACAGATAACTCATAATTATCCTTTCTGTTGGAGATGTAAGAATCCGCTTATTTATTACGCTCGTTCAACTTGGTATATAAAAACAAGTGAATTCAAGCAACAAATGATTGAAAATAATACAAAAATAAATTGGTATCCTAGTTTTGTAGGCGAAAAAAGGTTTGGTGAGTGGCTGGAAAATAATGTAGATTGGGCATTGTCTCGCGATAGATTTTGGGGAACTCCTTTAAATATCTGGCGTTGCAAAGAATGCTCAGAAATGGTTAGTATTGGCTCTATTGAAGAACTAAGAGAGAAAGGAGTTATGTCAGATGGTTCAAAAGTGTCTGAACAAATAGAATTACATAGACCTTTTGTTGATAATGTATTTATCCCATGCTCACAATGTAATAAAAACGGAGATGGCTCTTTTAGCGGAAGCGAGTCTTCTGTATCTACGAAAAATGTGATAATGATGTCCCGCACTCCAGAAGTAATCGACTGCTGGTTTGATAGCGGTGCAATGCCTTATGCCCAATGGCATTATCCTTTTGAAAACAAAGATATTTTCTTCAATGAATTATTTCCTGCCGACTTTATTTGCGAGGGCATTGACCAGACTAGAGGCTGGTTTTACACATTACTGGCAATATCGACTTTTGTAGCAGGTAAAAGTCCTTTCAAAAATTGCCTTGTAAATGACCTTATCCTTGATAAACATGGTCAAAAAATGTCCAAAACAAGAGGAAATACTATTGATCCTATGCAACTCATGAACCAATATGGTGCTGATGCTATAAGATGGTATTTAATATCAGTATCGCCACCTTGGTCACCAAAAAAATTTGATTTGAAAGATGTAGAAGAGGTTTTTTCAAAATTTATCGGAACTTTAAAAAATGTCTATTCTTTCTTTATAACTTACGCAAATATAGATAAATTTTTACCTGAGAGTTTCGAGAATGCGTTCAAATCATACCTCAATGAATCTGATGGTATAAAACAAGAGCTAAGATTTCAAAATAATCTGAAAAACGAGCTTGATCAGTGGATATTCTCAAGATTACATTCTTTGATCGAGCAAGTAATAGAAAATAATGAAAAATTTGATTTCACGCGATCTCTAAGGGCAATACAAAAATTTGTCATTGATGAACTAAGTAATTGGTATGTTCGTAGAAGTAGACGCAGATATTGGGTCATGACTTTGACAGAAGATAAAAAAGAAGCGTATTTAACGCTATATGAAGTATTGTTGGAAATATCGAAGTTGATAGCACCTTTTGCTCCATTTTTAGCTGAGGAGATTTATACAGGCTTGACAACACCATTTATAAATAAATCAAGCGAAAAAGGAGAAAAGAAGCCTGAGATTTTAAGTGTTCATCTTGATTTTTATCCTACATGTAATAAAGCCTTGATAAATAAAACTCTCGAAAAAGAGATGCAAACCTTGATTGATATAGTAACTATGGGTAGAGCAGCGAGAAATCAAGCTCAGATAAAGGTTAGACAGACTTTGCAAGCTCTTTATGTTTCAGAAAATCATCAATCACTTATTAAAAGGATGGACGAACTGATAAAAGAAGAGATAAATGTAAAAGAGGTGATTTTACTCCCTGAAAATAACGAAATTGTAAATTGGGAAGCAAAAATAAATTTCAAAACAATAGGACCTAAGTATGGAAAAGACTTAAAAATCATCACGAATTTTCTTGAAAAAGCAAACATAAAAGATATCATAACTAGTTTTAAAACAAAGAAAGTTTTCGAGTTTGAAATAGATAGTGCTATAGAAGGGAAAACACCTGTTGAAATAAAGAAATTTTCACTTACAGATGAAGATATATTCATCTCAATTCTACCGCAAGAAAGTTTTGCCTTTGAAAATTATGGTAGTGATTTTGTAGCGTTAGACATAAGACTTACAGAAGAGTTAGTTCTCGAAGGTCATGCCCGCGAACTCGTAAACAAAATCCAATTTACAAGAAAAGAAAACAATTTTGACATAATGGATAGGATAAAAGTATCATTTTTTGGCAATGAAACAATAAATGAGGTAGTTAAGAAATTCAAAGACTATATCTCAGATGAAACTTTGACCAATGATTTTGTAAGCTATGAAAAACCTACAGAATGCATGAAATTATGGGATATCAACGGGATTGACACTTATTTGAAAATTGAAAAGATATAGGATCGTTTTTTTGTATCCCGATAAATATTTATGAGGTAAAAAATAAAAATTATGGATTATATATTTTATAACATGTCTTCGATAATCGGAGATAAAAATAAAAGTGTAACTTCTAAAAATCCTCAATTACAAGAAGCAGAAACTGGGCAATCAGTTCTTGTCAGAGACAATAAGATACATGCTGTAGGTTCATACCAATTATTAAAGAAAATTTCTTCAAATCCCCAACTGATAGATTTACAAGGAAATGTTCTTTTACCTGCTTTTACAGACGCTCATACTCATTTTGTAGAAACCGCTAAACAAATGTTGACCCTGAATGTTTTAGGCTGTCAAAATGATGATGAGTTTTATCAACGGTTGATAGAATATAGAGAAAAAATAAATAAGAGAATAAACAAAGGTGAACAAATAAAACCTTCATGGATAAAAGGATTCGGTTGGGAAAAAAGAGTTTTGGATAAATATCCGAACATCAATAAAAATCTGATAGATAAGGTATTTCCTGATATCCCAGTGAGTATTGCCAGCCGTGATTTGCATTCAAATCTTTGTAATTCCAAAGCGTTGGATGTCATAAATAGTGCAAATAGCGAATATAATAAAAAATCTTCAGTGATAAATCAGGCAATATCAAATCAAAATCTAAAAAATATTGACAATATAGAAGGTGTAGTTTTAGGAAAATTCGCTAATGGAGAATTAAATGGATTTTTATATGAAAATTCATGGACTTTATTAGATAGATATATTCCGCCTATCGATGATGATTTATTGAAAAAACTATTAAAAGAATTGATAGTAAAAAGTTATAAGTATGGATTGTGTGGTGTTCATTCTATGGAAGACAGAAAATCAGCTGAGATTGTAAAAAATGTATGTGAAGAAATGAAGTTTTATTTTACATGGTATTATTTACAGATGGCAAACGATAAATCAAAGGATGAAAATATTATCTCTTCTGAGATAAAACCTATTTCCAATGTTGAGCAGCCATTTAAGCATAAAAATTATCATTTTTTAGAAGAAACACAATATTTCAGAAATGGTGGGATAAAATTATTTACCGATGGATCTTTAGGTAGCGACACCGCTTGGATGTTTGGAAAAAAAACTGTAAGCCATAGTGATTTAGAAGTATTATCTTTGCAGTATAAAGATTACATGAACGAAATTAAAAATAAAATTATCGAAGCTCATCTACAAGATATACAGGTAGCAATTCATGCAATTGGAGACTATGCAGTATATGCAACAACAAAGGTTTTAAAGGCGATAAATCAGCAGTATGGTTCGAGAGTCAAACACCGAATAGAACATTTACAAGCAGTCAGACCGCAAGATATTAAATTATTGATAGAAGCAAATATTCATGCATCAATGCAGTCAATACATATCAAAGAAGACGAAGAGTTGATCAAGAAAAAATGGTTGATAGCAAGAGATTATGCCTTTCCATTAAAAAGTGTTTCTGAAGCAGTAGAAATGGCGCTTGGCTCAGATAGTCCAGTGGAAACTTTAAATCCTTTTGAAGGTCTTAAATATGCTGTGTCGAATCATAAAACAGAGGGAAATCAAGGCATTAATAAGGAAAAAATGCAAATTTTTAATGCTTTAGATTCTTATACTTTCAAGCACCATATTATAGCAAATAAACCCGTTATTTATGGGAAAATAGAGGAAGGGCAAAGAGCAAACATTATTGTAGTAAAGAAAGAAATATTTGATGATTTATGGAAATTTGATAATTATGAAGTAGAAATGACTATGTTAGATGGTGATATTGTTTGGGAAAAATAGCAAGAAAATAGTTTTTAACCACAGAGTAACACAGAGTTTCACAGAGTTTGTTTTAATACAGCGGAAAAAAAGAGAAGTCACAGAAATGAGTGCAGTCCGAGAAGTATATTTTAATAAAATCATACCTTACATACCCTGAAGGAGTCGGTTCAAGAGCTATTCGGCATAGACTCATATCTCTTGAACCGACCCCTTCAGGGTGGGAGATGTGGTGGTAATCGTTTTCTACTAAGCGTCACATCTCTTCGAGATGTGTAAGGAATATTAATAATAATTAAAAACGACTTTTCGGAGTGGACTCAGAAGGAATAAAAAGTCAGTTTTATGAAAAAAAAATTAATCTGCAAAAAGTTGTTGACAAATCAAGTGTTTTTTTTAGAATGGTAATTCTATTAAATTTAACAAGGAGTTTATGCATTTGAAATTATTACTTAAGTAGATTAAAAGCAGTGATAGAAAGGTTTTTATCATTGCAAGATAATTTCCTATCGAGAATCGTTATGAAAGCGAAAATTGTATTTGTAATTTTATTATTAATTATTTCATTTCTTGAGAGTGAAATGATAACGACTATTGATGCGGTGTTCTCAACTCGCTTTGAGAGAGAGGTTGTAAATGATATTGAAATCCTTTCTAACAACATAATTCGCCTCTTTGTTGGTAATTCTTCATCTCAGAATTATATTAATAAAGATAACTCTTTTTTCATAAAAACTAAAATAATAAAAAAAATAATCAAAAAAGATAAAAAATTTCCATTATCAAAAATATCTCAAAAAAAAATCAT
>WRLO01000013.1 GCA_009777575.1 Candidatus Cloacimonadota bacterium | reverse complement strand
ACAAATCAAGTGTTTTTTTTAGAATGGTAATTCTATTAAATTAACAAGGAGTTTGTGCATTTGAAATTATTACTTAAGTAGATTAAAAGCAGTGATAGAAAGGGTTTTATCATTGCAAGATAATTTCTATCGAGAATCGTTATGAAAGCGAAAATTGTATTTGTAATTTTATTATTCATTATTTCATTTCTTGAGAGTGAAATGATAACGACCAATGATGCGGTATTCTCAACTCGCTTTGAGAGAGAGGTTGTAAATGATATTGCAATCCTCTCTAACAACATGATTCGCCCTTATGTTGGTAATTCTTCATCTCAAAATTATATTAATAAAGATAACTCTTTTTTCATAAAAACTAAAAAAATAAAAAAAATAATCACAAAAGATAAAAAATTTCCATTATCAAAAATATCTCAAAAAAAAATCATTATAAACATAAGTCACAAAGATGAAAGACATTTTGAGTCAGAAAATATAAATAGACTCGGATTGTGGAGACATTGTCTGTTTTGACTTTTTTTAACACAGAGGGTTTTGCGAAGTGGCACGGAGATTGCTTCGTGTGATTGCTTCGTGGGGAGTTTAAAATGAGAAATCTCGCAACTAAAGGTTTCAAGGAAGTGACCTCGCAACGACGGGGGGGTGATAGTGGCACGGAGATTGCTTCGTGTGATTGCTTCATGGGGAGTTTAAAATGACAAAACCTCGCAACTAAAGGTTTCAAGTGAGGGACCTCGCAACGAGGGGAAGGGGTGATAGTGACACGGAGATTGCTTCGTATGGAATAACATTCTCAGTGATAAAAAGAACTTATTTATCAGTCTTTATATTTTCAATCCAATTGTTGTTTTCAAGATACCAATTTATAGTCTTCCTAAGACCTGTTTCAAAATCCACAGACTGAGTCCAACCAAGTTCAGACTTTATTTTATCGCAGTTTATGGCATATCTTTTATCATGACCGGGTCGATCTTTCACATAAGTTATAAGTTTTTCACACCTTTCATATATTTCTCTCTCCGCCATAATTGAACATATTTTTTTGACAAGTGTTATGTTCTCCCATTCGTTCTCACCACCGATATTGTAAGTATCACCAAATTTCCCATTTTGAATTATTTTAAGAATAGCCGAGCAGTGATCATCAACCCAAAGCCAGTCTCTGATATTTTTTCCATCTCCGTAAATGGGAAGCGGTTTGCCTTGTTTGATATTAAGAATTATCAATGGTATAAGTTTTTCTGGAAATTGATAAGGACCATAATTATTAGAACAATTGGATATTGTAATAGGTATTCCATAAGTATGAAAATAAGCTGACACCAGATGGTCTGAAGAAGCTTTTGAAGCAGAATAAGGACTTCTTGGATCATAAGGAGTGTTCTCGAAAAAAAAACCTTCATCATCTAAACTACCATATACTTCATCTGTAGAAATATGGTGAAATAATACTTTTTCTTTTGTATTCCAATATTTT
Organism: Candidatus Cloacimonadota bacterium; assembly: GCA_009777575.1. Taxonomy (GTDB): domain Bacteria; phylum Cloacimonadota; class Cloacimonadia; order Cloacimonadales; family WRIO01; genus WRLO01. Next base: position 55,174 of record WRLO01000013.1, on the reverse strand, counting down.
CTACAAATTTCAAGAAGGTTAAAAGTGCCAATGATATTTGTAAGTATAAAATCTTTAGGACCATGTATAGATCTGTCTACATGAGATTCAGCTGCAAAGTGAACGACACAATCTATTTCATGTTTAATAAATACTTCTTCCAATGCTTGATAATTACATATATCTATATTGTAAAAAAAATAATTTTTGTTCTTTTCTATTGATTTTAAATTTTCTGGATTTCCTGCATAAGTAAGTTTATCTACATTTATTATGTTCACTGAATAGTCTTTTTTGTATAAAAAATGGATAAAATTTGAACCAATAAAACCAGAGCCACCGGTTATTAATATGTTTTGAAAAGTTCTTTTAGACATTACAACTCCTTTATAATTTCTGCTAGTTGTGGATGTGTTTGATCTTTATCAGACAAAATCGGTTCAGTAATTCCCCATGAAATATTTATATCTGGATCATTCCAGATTATCCCTCCATCAGCTTGGGGAACATATTCATTGGTAGTTTTATAGAGAACATGAGCCTCTTTTGAGATGGTCAAAAATCCATGCGCAAAGCCTTCTGGAATATAGAGCATATAAAAATTGTTTTCCGAGAGATTGACTCCGAACCATTGCCCAAAAGTCTCAGAATTTTTTCGAATATCCACAGCTACATCAAAAATTTCTCCTTTTATGCAACGAACAAGTTTTCCTTGAGCATGTATACCCTCTTGAAAATGTAAGCCTCTCAAAACATCTTTTTTTGACCATGAATGATTGTCTTGCAAAAAATCTTGAAATATTCCATTTTTATGAAATGTAGATTTTTTGTAGGATTCTAAAAAATAACCTCTGTCATCTGAGTATACTTTAGGAGTAATTAAATATACTCCAGCTAATTTCATTTCTTGAAAAATAAACATATAACATCCTTTTTCTGCTTAACAAAGAAAAATTATTTTCATACATCTCTATAAATAAACATCATTATCAAATCAATCTGATTTTGTCTATTGGTATGGAATCTTACATCCACAAAATCTGTTTGATTATTTGCTTTATCGCTTAAAAACAATGTGCCGTAAAACTCAAGTCTACTATTCATTTTAATCACTTCATTGATTTGAAAATAAGCAGTATAACCCAAATAAAATTGATTTAGTTTAGTGATAGTTTCAGCAAAGGATGGCAAAATAATCTTTTGTCTTAAATTGTTTTCATTGACTATGATCCAAGTATCAACCTGATCATGCTGAGTGAGCATCAGTTCGGGTATAGGACTACCTAAGGTTCTAAAAAGCACCGTGAGCCATGCTATTTGATTTTTTATGTCTTGAAAATCATGATTTGTTAAACCATTAGCAGGAATAATCTCATTATTTCTTAATATTATTGAATTTTCTGTAAATGTTGCTGTCGTATCTGGAACGATTGACATTCTGGGATTGAATACATCATGACGGATATAAAAATCGCTTCGAAAATCATTGTAACGAGGAGTGGATAAATAATAATGATTGTCTAAATAGATTAAAAAATGGTTTGGAAACCATTTTCTGAGTCTCTCAGAAACTGTCAGGTTTTGATCCCTTTCTCTCAATGAAGGGTATCTATCTCTATTTAGTTGACGCATCAAGGGAGTCTCGCTGTATATAAAGGAAAATCCTAAAATCAAGAACAAAATAACAAAAATAATTTTATTTTTCATAACTTTGAGCCAAAAATGATATAGCTTATGAAAAGTCAAGTCATTTTTTTAAAATCGATATTGCAAAAATGAAAAATAAATAATACTTGACAATTATCTTCTTATTTAATTATTGACCTTGATAGTTATTGTTTTTTTTATAAGGAGTTGTAATGTGGTCTCTGATTTTGACCATCAAATAAGTATTTCAAAATCTGTTTTGATTGGTAACTACCCAAATCCGTTTAATCCTGAGACAATTATCAGGTTTTTTATAGAAACATCTGGAAATGTGACTATCGATGTCTACAATATTCGTGGTCAAAAAGTTCGTGGATTAATAAATGACTTTATTGAAAGAGATGAACACACAGTTCTTTGGAACGCTAAAGACGATAATGATAGAGAGGTCAGTAGTGGAATCTATTTTTATCAGATGTTGACAAACGAAGGTATATCAACAAAAAGAATGATTTTATTGAAATAAGTTAAGGAGATAAAAATGAGACTTATCACAATTTTTTTTAGAGGTATTAGGGCTACTCAACGAAAAGTATTTATTTGCTTATTTGTTGCGCTTTCATGCTGTTTAGGCTTGCTTGCTGATGATCTTAATGATTTTTACCCAGGTGTTTTCACTGTATGCTTCAATTCTGATATGCTCGGTAATACAAGAGGTGATTTCAGTATCACTTATGAAAATGGCATTGTTAGAACTCCTTTTGAATGGTTCAATAAGCTTGCTGATGAATTTCAAATAGTGAAACTTACTCAGAAATATCGGGTTAAAAATCAAGAATGGCACTTAAATGGACGCTACCCGTCAAATGTTTTTCGCATAGAAGTTTCGTCAAATCAAAGAAATGATTCAGAAGCTATGGGTAACCTGATAGATTCTTTAAGAAGCAATAATCATGTAATTTTTGCCGAAAAAGAAGCGATTTACCGAACTTTTGGATATATCCCTAACGATCCTGCTATTCCTCAACAATGGGCTTTGGAAAAAGTTCAGGCTTTTGATGCTTGGGAAATCCAGAAAGGATCTCCAGATATAGTTATTGGCATTGTTGATTCTGGATTAAAATGGGATCATATTGATTTAGCAGATAATATCTGGATAAACGAAGCAGAATTACCCGGTATAACTATTAACTGGGAGACTGCACAAATCACTGGTGGCGATGGTGTAGACAATGATGGAAATGGATTTATAGATGATGTGATGGGGTGGGATTTTTGGACTACTGCTACTGGAGGCGAAACAAACAATCCATGGCAATCTTTTAATGGTCATTGGCACGGAACTCATGTAGCTGGAATAGCGGCTGCTGTTGGTGACAATGGTATCGGTATGGCTGGATTGGCATTTAATTCAAAGTTGATTGCTACCAAACATAGTCCCTTTAATATTTGGTCGAATTCAGTGGAAAATCCTTATGCAGGAATATATTATATGGTGGACACAGGTATTAGGATTATAAATTGTTCTTGGGGTGGTTCATATCCTGGCGCTGAAGAAGAAGCAAATCTTGTCGGTAAATATGCCCTAGACAACGGTTCATTGATTATAGCTGCTGCAGGAAATTCAAATACAAATTTCTTATCATATCCTGCAGGGAGTGAATATGTTTTCGCAGTAGCATCGACTACACAAACTGACCAAAAATCAAGTTTTTCAAATTTTGGGACTTGGGTCGATATATCAGCACCCGGTTCTGAAATTTATTCTACATATTTTACTTCTAATGGCGTCGATGCTTATGAGTCTTTTAGTGGCACTTCCATGGCCGCTCCTATGGTTTCAGGTTTAGCAGCGCTTATTTTATCAGAAGATCCAGACTTATCCGTAGAAGATCTGATAGAATTTATAAAAGAAGGTGCTGACTCTATTGACCATGTAAATCCTCAATTTTTTGGACAAATGGGTGCAGGCAGAATAAATGCTTTTAACTCTATTCAGCTAGCACAAGTTTTTGATTTTGATTTAAATGCCAGAAATATTTCAGGACCAAGCACAATTATTCAAGAAAATGTAGTAACATATGCAATAACAATCAGAAACAGGGGGAATAACCCCGCTACTGGATATAGTATTCAGCTTAAGCAAGAATATAGCGATATACCTTTGGTTACATTGTCAGGTGTGTATTTAGAACAAGGGGATTCTTATGATTTTTTATTGAATTGGATACCTATTGATATTGGTCCTTATCAACTATATGGTCAAATTGTTTGGGATGAAGACGAAAACCAGCATAATGACAGAACAAATATCTTGAGCATCAATGTTTTACCAGAAGGATTAACAGAAATAAAAATAGGAGACCCGGAAAGTATAGCATATATTAATAATGCTTTTGTAAATTACTATTGGGGTAACGGTCTGACCCAGACAATTTATCTAAAAGAAGAATTAAATCATGGGTTAATCTATTCTATGACAGTAAATATTTCTAGTTTTGGTGATATTAGGCCAAGTCAACATATTTCATTGTATATGGCTAATACTAATCAATCATCTTTCGAGAATAATAATACTTGGATTCCTTATGTTGAGTTTACTCAAGTTTATTCTGGTATTTTATCAGTATCGAGAGCTGGTTTTTATGAAATTGATATTGTATTTCCTACTCCTTTTGAATATAGTAGTGGAAATTTAGCTGTAATGGCAATAAAAGAAACTCAATCATGGTTTAATGAAAACAATAGTTTTCAATTCACTGAAACAGAAGGTTTTAATCGAACACTTTTTTGGAGATCAGATTGGTTAGCTGTAAATGTTGATAATTTTCCAGTAGCAAATGGGAGATTACAAGGGTTTACTAATGCAAAGTTTTTTATAGATACTGAACATTCTTCAGAGCATTTTGAAATCGCTTTGCCTTTCACTACAACCCTACATGGAAACTATCCCAATCCTTTTAATCCGGAGACAAATATCAGTTTTTCACTTGCTACTGATACTGATGTAAATATAGCGATTTATAACATCAGAGGGCAAAAGGTTCGAAGTCTATTAAATGATTTTTTAGAAAGAGGTATGCACACTATAATTTGGGATGGGAAGGATGATAATGGAAGAGAACTCAGCAGTGGAGTGTATCTTTATCGACTAAACACTGAAGAGTTTGACATGACTCGAAGGATGGTTTTATTAAAGTAATTTTTAATAAAAATTAAATTTGCCTTTTCGGAGATGCTCATTTATGTCTCAAAACGAGATTGCTTCGGGAGGAGTACAACAATTTATTATTGAGTCAATTTCACGATAGTACTCCTCAAACCAAGATTGTAGCTTTATATTTACCTTTATGGATTGTATTCATAAGCTTCTTCTATGCCTTTTAATACATTTACAGCACCTTGAGAGAGAGCTTCCATTTCATATTCACCCGGAAATATATGCACAGGTGCTATAAATTCAATTCTTTTTGTTAATTCATCGACAAGATATTTGCCATAAGCTAACCCACCAGTTATGAAAATAGCATCGACTTTACCATAAACTACAGCAGCACAAGCAGCCATATCTTTTGCTATCTGATAAATCATGGCATCAAAATATTTTTTTGCTTCTAAGTCACCAGCTTCTATCCTATCGCATATAAGCTTTCCGTCATCAGTGCCTAAATATGCAGTCAAACCAGCATTTTTGGACAAATAGGTTTGGAGTTCTTTTTTCGTGTATTTACCTGAATAAGCCATTTCAATAATGTCACCGATGGGTAAAGCTCCAGCTCTTTGAGGGGAAAAAGGTCCCATACCCAGAAGTGCGTTATTTGCATCGACCATTTGCCCTTGTTTAATTGCAACAACTGAAAAACCACCACCTAAATGAGCAGCTATCATATTGCATTTATCAAAGTCTTTATTAATTTTTTTTGCCAAAACTCTCGCAGTGTATCTTATATTCAGAGCGTGTAAAAGAGATTTTCTGGTAATTTCTGGAATACCTGATATACGAGCTATGTCATCAAATTCGTCTACAGCGACTGGGTCTACAATAAATGAAGGTATATTCAATTCATCTGCTATACTTTTTGCTATATGAGGACCAAGATTTGAGGCATGAACCCTACCCCAAAAGCTCGGATCTTTTAAATCAGCTAACATTTTATCATTTATGCGAAAAGTACCTCCATGAACAGGGTGAACCATACCGCCCCTTCCTACAACAGCATCAAGGCTTTTGGGGTCTACATTATTTTCTTTCATAGCCTCAAGAACAAGCTGTTTTCTATATTGGTCTTGTTCCATGATAGGACCTACTCTGTCAAGCTCTGCTGGATCATGTCTCAATGTTTTGATAAAAACCTCAATATCTGCATCAAAAACTGAAATTTTGGTCGAAGTAGAACCTGGATTGATTGCTAAAACTCTATATTTCATTTATTCCTCCGAAAATGTCGTTATTAATATATTAAGAATGAAAAAGTGGCACCCCTGAGCCGATTCGAACGGCTGACCTTTACCTTAGGAGGGTACTGCTCTATCCTACTGAGCTACAGGGGTATACTTTCGGACAATTTTTTTTATTAGGGCGTTTATGTCAAGCTATATCGAAAATACTAAAAATAATTTAACTAATTCCTTATAAATCTATATTTTCCTCTTACTCTCTCATTTATCCTCAATTCTGTCACATTTGAATCATCATCAAAAAAAATATTTAGTAATTCTCCTGTCACATTGTTATCCATAGAATTGCTTCTTTGTTGCCTATTTTGAATAAAAAAGGATCTGACATTCCCAGAAGCTATAAATTCTTGGGGTTTATTTTCAAGGTAAAAAAGATTCATAAAATCGCTTTCAATCCAGTTATCTTTCACATTGCTTTCAGTTTCATGATTATTCCCTGAACTAAACTCTATAAAGCATTCACCTTCCATGACTATTTCTCTGATATCGCTATTTTCTAGGAATACTGTTATCAAATCCGCATTCCCATCGCCACTATCTGTAAAAAATCTAGGTTCACCAATATAGACCATTCTATCCTCGTTTCCGTAATAAATTAAAAAATTGCTTCTAACAACAATCTCACTATTTTGAGTAATGACATCAAATGATGCAACCATACGATTGGTATCCTCAAAAAACTCAATTTTTTCTGCATATAGAGCCAAAGAATCTGGTTCTGTTCTCCATATAACTGGTCTTTCAATCATATATCCATATCCTGTTTCTTGATTAAATGTGGCAAAACCAGCTGTTCCAAAAAAAGATTCTCTTTCATCATGAGCAAAGACATTGCCTTGCAAAATAAATTCACCCCTGTCTCGGTAATGCATCCCGGAATTCGAGGTAGCTCTACGAAAAGTTCCCTCACTGTGTGTCTCTGTCATAATGACATTACCACGAACTTGTAAAAACTCTGTTTGATGAAAATATTGTGCATCATCTGATGCTATACTCAATGAATCTTGTATTATTAAGACATTTCCAGTTAATATTACAAATTGTTGAGATTCATAAATATCTGCCATATCGGCAAAAAATTCAATATCTGCATAAAAAAAATGAACATTACCACGAAGATATGTGATATACTCTTCATTTACATAGTTCATATTCAATTGATTGGCATTTATCAAGCGATAAGTAACAGGCTCATTTGCGTAAAGTAAAAAAAATAAAATATATATTATATAAGTAAATAGTCCTGTTTTATTGAGCATTATATGTTTAAACATTTTTTCATCCTAATATTTTTTTTTATATGTCTTTAAAAGCGAAAACTAATCCAATGATTTATTCAACACTACCAATTCCACTAACATGCCTCAAATCTACGAAATCCATATTGCTGTTTGTGTATAAGACACTTCCCCATATCTCATTATTGTCATTCTTTATATAGACATCATTGGGAGCATGAATCCTATCTGTTCTTCTATCCCAAATAATTTTATCAGTATGTAAGATACCATTGGGAGAGATGATTTCCACATTTCCCATACCTGTGTAAACATCTGTTATTTCTGATACAAATAAAGAATCTGAACGGTAAAAATTTTTATCAGTTTCATTGAGAGTTTCTAAAAATACATTAAAAGCCATCCAGCGCCTCTCTTTACTAAATCTCTCAAAATAATCAGCTTTCATAAACCATTCTTGCATCTCACCTATTGTTGAAAGCATAGTGAAATCGTGAATTATCTCATCTGCCTCTGTAACCCTTTCTATGTCTTGAGTAGATATTTCTGCTCTATCTGCGCAGGAGAAGATAAAAAAAGCAAACAGTATAAAAAAAACTCTCATAAGTATACTTAAATGAAATTATCCCCAAATGAGATATAATCACATTTTATTCAAATCCTCTAAAAACAGCATCAATGTTTTTTCATAATCATTTTTACCTTGCAAAATATATTCTATTGCATCTCTAACTGCCCCATAGCCACCGGGATTTTCAGTTATATGATCAACTGTTTTTTGAAATGATAATGGAGCGTTTTTAGGGGCTATTTTAATTAAACAATCTTGCATAGCAAGATAATCATTCCAGTCGTCTCCAATATAAGCTACATTTTCAAAACCAAGACAGAGTTCTTGAAGTAATTCAATTAAACATCTTTTTTTATTTTGGATATTTTGAAATAAAAACCTTATTTCTAAATCCTGACATCTTCTTTCAAGCATTTTTGAATATCTACCCGTTATTACTGCCACTTGAATATCGGTGTGTTTCAACATCTTTATACCCAGTCCATCATGGGCGGAGAAATTTTTTAACTCAGCACTATGACTATCATAAACAATCAATCCATCAGTCAAAACTCCATCACAATCACAAACCAAGAGTTTGATTTTTTTAAAATCTTTCATCTATTACTCCAATATATGGATTTTCTATCTAAGTGACAATTTTTTTTATATAGGTTTTTTGTCAATATTTTTGATTTCAAGAAAAATGTGTTTTTAATTTAATAATATTGTTTACTGAACTATAAATAAATTATTATAAACTATAAAGTAGAAAAAATGAAACATTTTTATTTTTCATAAGTTTGTTAAAAATTAATATTACAAGGAATATGTTATGATATTTAATCGACAAACAATATTTTTTTCTTTACTCATCTTATGTTTTACTTTTTCCAATTTTTTATCTGCAAGAGCATTACCACATTGGGCTACTGGACAAGACACTGTTTTAGTTGAAATGAACGATTTTCAAATCACTTCAAGAGACTTATTTGAACGGATTAACTCCCTACCACCACAGTCCAGACCTCATTTTAGGACTATCGAAGGGCAAAAGAGAATGTTAGAAATTATGATAAACGAAAATACTTTTTATCAAAGAGCATTGGAACTGGGTATTGACCAAAACAGATTTGTGCAAAACACTATTTTTAACAATTCTAAAACCTCAGCAGTAGAAGTTTATATTGATGAAGCTCTACGAGAAGAATTAAATTTTAACCCTGCTTCGATAGAAATTTATTTTCATGAGAATATAGATTTTAGTTCACCAGTTCCACGAGCAATGCTTCAATATATACCCGCTGATAGAGAATTAATAGAAGAAATTGATAATAGTTTTTTAGAAAATCCCTCAGATATGCTTGTTATAGAAAGAGATGGTAATATAAGAAACTCAGAACCATTTACATCTGAAGCACGAATACATTTTTTTAGAAAAAATGATTTTGAAAGAGCCATAACAAGACCATTTTCAGAACTGAGAGACGAGATTGAAGACGATATAATCAGGCAAAAAGAACAAGAGCTTTATCAAACTCACATCAACAATCTAACTGAAAGATATGGGATAGTGCAAGATTATGAGCTATTAAAAAAACTCGGTGTTAGAGCTTTTAGACTTCCCGGTCTTCATGGGGGAACAGAGCATTTGAATGTAGCAAGTATAATGGCTCCTGAAGGGATGGCTGATACAATAGCTATTCAAAGTTTTCATCCAGAATTGAGATTAACTTTAGGTGATATCGAAGATGTTTTTCTAAATGCCGCATCGCGTGATATGCTCTTGAATGAATTTGATACACCAGAATGGAGGGAAACTCTTTTAAATGAAGAAATAAATCGAAGGTTGATAGATTTTGCTACTGAGGAAGCAAATATTTTTGAAACAAGGCAATATAGACCAGAATTGAGACAAGTTAGGCATGATACAATAGTAAATTTTTTCAAGGATATAGAGATAAATAACAATATTGTTATTACAAGAGAGGAGTTATTTGAATATTATCAAAATAATCCAGAGGGTCTCACAATTCCTGAAGAAAGATTATTTAGACAGTTTGTAGCAGTCGAGCAAAGAACAGCTCGCAGACACCATAGAGAAATATCTAGGATGTTTAGAAGAAATCAACATGATTTAGTGCCTGATTATATCACTAGAGAATCACTAATGGGACACAATGGAGGATTGTTGGATATTAAATATGGTGATATTGTAGTTCCCACTGTGGGTCCTGACGAATACTATAGTAATAAGATATTTGAGTCAGAAAAAGGTCAACTAAGTCAAGTATTCAAAAATATAAATGATTATTATGTTTTCTTTTTTGTGACTGAAATTATTCCAGAACATAAAAGGCCTTTTTCTGATGTCGAAAATAGGTTTAGAGGTATTGTATATAGACAAAAAGCAGAAGAACTAACCAATCAAAAGCAAGATGAATTAAAAGAATTCTATAATGTTGTTTTACACGAGGATAGAATTATAGGTGTAATAACAGCATCGGAATTGTTTCTATATGCAGAAATTGCTCGTAGAATGGGTAGAATAGAGGACACAATGTTATTTCTTGATTATATTATCAATGATTTCGAAGGAACTGAATATGCTTATGATGCCTTGTTTATGAAAGGATTTATGGCTTCTATTGAACTAAATAATGAAGATTTGGCAATTCAAACATTTCAAAATATTATTGAAAAATATCAAGAAGGTGATTTAAATGAGGCAGCTATATTTATTTTAGAAACATTGCAAAATAATTTGCCTCTAGATAGTGTGTTTGAAGAATAAATTTGTTTTATTAAAAATAAAATACTTGGTTTCTGACCATTAAAAGGAAGTAAAAACATGAAAAAGATTTATTTTTTATTGGTTTATGTAGTTCTATTTGTAGGAGCTATAGCTATGGATATAGCAGATACAGAGGATAGAACAAATTTCATAGTAGAAGGCATCATACTGCATTATGACATGGTCTATAATTTCAGTTGGGAAGATGGAGAAATTGAGTTAGTCCCTATGGCATTAGAAGAAGTATATGTAAATTTTTATGATACAGATGATAACTTGTTGCGTAGATCATTTGCTATTACTGACTCAGAAGGTGTATTTAGATACAGAGAAAGCAGAATCAGCAAAGAAATAATAGATGCTACAGTGAGAATTACAGTCCAGCACAGGCAGAGATTAAGGAATATTTTTCCATACACTGGTGGACATCGAGTAGATTTTATTTACGATTAAATTATTAATTATGGCTGAGCTCCGGAACTAATAGTTATTCCATAATTATCTTCTTCGTTTCCTCCCGGTAAAAAAATCAAACCGTTTAAGATTAAATTAGGATTATGTGCTGATGTTCCTATAATCAACATGATATTTCCACCTCTATGTGCGAAAGTGTAACTTCCATTTGGGGTGAGATAATCTGTAATACTTGATGTTCCCCAACCACTGTTGAGAAAACCTAACAAGCTCAACATATCGGTAGATTCAAATGAACCACCTCCACCACCCATCATAACAGGTGTTCTAAACCAAGCTTGGGCTTGGGTTCCAAATTGAATAATATCACTAGCAACTGCATTCCGAGCTTGGTTTCGAGACTGAGTATCAAACATATTTATAGCCATAGCGACAGCTGCACCCACAAGGACTACAGTCAAAACAATCATAATTACTTGTTGAGTTCCCACTGTGAAATTATCTCCTTTTTATAGTTGTCATAGTCATATTTACAAGCAATTTCTGTGCCATTTATTAATATTAGTTTTGAGTAAAGTATAGATTTTTAATAAAATAATATTTTTTAACATTTTTTGTGAAGATAGTCAAGAGCAAGGAGAAATAAATCTGTTGACTACTTTCTCCTCACTCCCTGACCACAGACTACAAATAATTAATTCCAAATTTTGAATTCAGAAATCTGAGTTCAAATTATGGAGTTGCGACATTGACGATATTTATTCCATAACTATCATCAATATTCCCGCCACGCAACTCTATTGTTGCTTCGGCAACAATCTCAGGATTTTGAATAGACTCCCCTCTAATCTTAATAGATGTCGGTGAATCCACAGCAAATGTATAATTTGCTGTAGGGTTCGTATGAGGACCTACTCCATTCCATGCAAGATTGATAAAACGAACCAATTCTGGTAGATTTGTGCTTGTTATAGCACCACCTACAGGTCCGCCCATAACCACAGGCGTTCTCCACCAAGCTTGAGCTTGGACAGCCATACTCATCAAATCGCTAACAATGGCATTTCTCGCTTGATTGTTTGCTTGTGTGTCAAACATCTGAATACCAACAGCGACAGCGCTACCTACTACGATGACTGATAAAACAATCATCAGAATCTGTTGAGTTCCCATAAAGTATCTCCTTTACTTAGATTCTAACTAGAAACTTACTTCATTTTATCTAAAGTAACAATTCTTAATGAACAAATTTTTTCAAGGAGTTTCTTTTGTCAACAATTTTATTAAAATTCTGATATAACTCTTGTATATTTTTTTCTAAATATTTTTTATTTTTTGTGTATGTGTTTAAAAAATAAAGATTTATTTAATCTATTTTTGTATATAATTTCGAGATATCATATAAAACCAATTATGAGTCCTATCCGAAAAGTCCTTTTGGGGTATTTACTGTTATTTTTAAGAGGGCATCTGCGTAGTGGTGTATTGCTTACGCCTTATATAATTCGCTTGTATTCAAGTCAAAAAATGGGCGTATGCAATATGCCACTACACAGACGACTTTTCGGAGCGGGATCAATATTGTTTACCTATTTTTTCTTTTAAAAAAATGATTAATTGTTCTTTTTCGTTTTTTGATTTCGAAAATCTGATAGATTGACCTCTAAAAGAATCCAATCTTCTTGGTTTTACGAATGTTGAGAGCATAATTCCCATTTTGTCTGTATAAAAACATCCATAATCTTTGTAAGGTTTATCTATCTTGAAAATAGGGTATTGAACTAAAAATCTATCTTCATAAAAAAAATAGGTAGTTGGTACGAAATAAGGCATCAAACTACCGAATAAGATTAACAGACCTATAACATAAAAAAGGGGCTGATCCCATGTAATTACAGCGAGTTGCCAAAGCAAATATGCCATGATGATTATCGTGAGACAAACTAAGATAGAGCGTTGTGGGAAATCTATAAAAGGGAAAGATGTCCAAGTAAATAAAGGTTGTAAATCCTCTTCATTATTTGAAAAAGGTGGGGGAGAGGTATGTTGAGAAATTTTTTCTGAATCAAGAGAGGATTTAAGTATATTGAAAGAACATCGCCCCCAACCTCGATTTGCGAAGTGGGGCAATATAAAATTTTCTTTTTTATTATTCAACATTTTGTATTTGCTCCCTACATTTTTCGATTTCTTCTTTCATTCTTAACACATCCATAAATGTGTTAGTTGTAGTATATTTAGCAGAGATTGTGTTAATCTCTCTCTGCATTTCTTGGAGGATAAAATTCATAGGTCTACCTATTTCATTAATTGAATGGGCATAAATATTAATTTCATCTCTTCTAAGAGGCGAATGTCCTGAAGATTCTCTCTTTAAATAACCTTTGATATTTTCAAGATGACTCTCAGTCCTAATTATTTCTTCAGTGATATCACATCTATCAAGGTATAACCCAGTCTCTACGAGTATTCTTTTCTCAATCTCTGGTGTAAAATCTGCATTTAACAATTGTTTTATAGTGTTTTCAAGGTTTTCTCTAAGATTTTCACGATGTAAGGGTATAGAGTCCTGAATTTGAGACAAACATGTTTCTATAGTGTAGAATGACTCCTCAAAGAATGATTTCATCGCCATGCCTTCTTTTTGAGCCATTAATTGATGTTTTTCGAGAGCTTCTTCAATACAATTGAATAAAATCTCTCTAAACTCATCTGTATCATAATCTGTTTTCTTGATTATAACAACCTCTGGCTCTTGTAATATAGTATCAAGCTTGATTTCTTCTTGAATATTGAGCATATCTTTTATTTTTAAAATCATCTCAAAATAAGCCATGAGTCTATTTTCATCAATCTCAATCTCAGGGATTTGTTTGTCTCTGAAGATGATTCGTAGTTCTACCTTTCCTCTTTTAATTCTGTTGTAAACAATCTCTTTTATTTCGTTGTCTAGAAAATATAACTCTTTATAATTCAATATTTTTAAATCAAAACTTTTATTATTTACTGATTTAATTTCAATTTGAATTTCGAAATTATCATCAATATAGCTTGATTTACCAAATCCTGTCATACTTTTCATTTTTATCTCCTTTTCCTAAAATGAAAAAACTATACCTGAATTGGGAAAAACCCAAGTATCATCTTTTGTTTTTATTTTTATTGTATTGATTTTTCTTAAATCGTCAAAATATCTTTTTATAGCTGGAAATTTTTCTTTTCCAGAAAAAATAATTGTAGTTTCCATATCACCAATAGTTTGTGGATAGAAAAAACTTACTTCAACACCTTTTGTGATTTCATTAATATAAACAGACAATTGATGACTTTTTTTAGGGTATAAAGTTTCTGTTTCTATCAGAAAATTAACTTCCTTTCCACAAAATTTATTCAAAAGAGGGTCTGAAAATTTATATATAAGGCAATTATCTCTCATCATCCTACAAATATTATCATGTCCAGTTTGCGAATCCCAGAACTGATTTGATCCTAAAAGGTTAATCTTTATTTTTGTAATATAAAAATTATCGTCATTTACATCTAAGTTTTTATCCAATAGCCATCTATATTCGCAATTCTTTTGTTGAAAATAATATTGGAGTTTATCATTGTCATTGGCACATACTACTGAAAATTCATTGTTCTGAAGTTTTTTATGAAAACTTAGAACCGTTTTTACTTTGTAAAAATCTTTAATATCGCTATCATAAAAATGAATTTTATGTTTAAAATTTGACCTATATGTAATATCTCTATCTGAATCAATAAAAATATGCTTCAGTATGTCTTCATAAATAACAGAAGAGATTTCATCACTATTTATTCGATGTGCAATTGCTTTTTTGATGATATTGTTGAGCTTTTGGTCGGTGAAATCATTGGGAATAAATGATCTTCTTTGTAGGGGTTCATTGTCCACCAGATTTTCACCATGAAAATAATTTCTCTTTGCTCGCCTACCTAGTTGACATAACAATTCGTAAACTGAGCCTTTAAATATATTTGATAGGTATAAGGCAGTTATTTCTTCAGGTTTATTTCCTAATAAAATGACTTCATCAAATATCTCAACTTGCGGAATTTCGGATACATCTATACATATCATGTCCATTGATATTTTACCGAGAACCTTACAGAGATAATTGTCTGACTGTTTAGATAATAATACACTGGCTTTATTTGACAAAAGAAAATCATATCCATCTGCATATCCTATAGGGATTATTGCATATTTTATGTCATTTTCTGCTCTATATGTGCGATTGTAACCTATCGTTTCTCCTTTATCTGCATAACCAATATGAGAAATTTTAGATTTAAAAGACATAACGGGTTCAAGATTGAGTTTATTTTTATGATTTTCATTGAGTTGATAACCATAAGACATTAATCCGAGACGAACAAGATTTGGATGAAATCTTGATGTCTCAAAATTTTTGTTAGATGAACAAAAATCATTAAATAATAAACCAGAACTATTTGCTATATGGGTATATTTTAGGCTATGATTTAGATGGTTATACTCTTCAGATAGAAATAATTGTATACAGTCACAAAAAATCTTATATTGTGAAAAACTAAATGATTCATCATCATCACTAGCGGCAAAATGAGAAAAAAGTCCTTCAATATAGAGATTATTAAAACTTGAAAAATCGTCAAAAAAACTTTTTATATCATTATATTTTATACCAGTTCGATTCATTCCAGTATTAATTTTTACATGGATAGGAATCTTTTTATTTAGTTCTTTGGCTTTTAGATCAATTGATTTACAAAACTCCAATTCACACACACTCGGGATAATATCATACTCTAAAATTAAATCTATTTCAGAAGTTAAAGAAGGTGATAAAATCAATATAGGTGATACAATTTTGTGAAATCTAAGATAAAATGCTTCTTCAACATTTGCCACACCTAACATAACTGCTCCTTGCTCCAAAGCAGTTATGCCTATTTGATAGGCTCCATGCCCGTAAGCATCCGCTTTTACTACTTGCAAGAATGATTGATGGGGAAGTAAGTATTTTTTTAGTTCGCCAAGATTTTGCGAAAATATTTTAAGGTCTATATCTATCCAGCTTCGTGAATCGTTTTGTTTAGTCGGTTTCATCCTAATCATTTTTAAACATATCGTATGTGCCTACAATATAATCAGTGCATATACCGGTGATGTATTTATCGCTATTAACTAAAGAAATGATTTCTTGATTTGGTATCTTTGGATTGTTTTTGTTGAACAATGTTTTAACTATTGGTTGTAATAGATTGTCTGGAGTAAAGGAAATCACCTTTGCGACTCTATTATCGCTGAGTTCTACAATACTTCCAACCGGATAAATACCCACTGTTTTAATAAAATGATTAACAACTCTTGGGTCGAATTTAGTTCCAGATAAAGTAAAAATTCTTTTCATTGCTTCAGCAGGGTGTATAGTGTCTTTGTAAACTCTTTGTGTTGTGAGAGCATCATAACAATCTGCTATGGAAACTATGGAGGCATATCTTTTCATATTGGAGGCTCCTGTTTTTGCAGGATAACCAGTTCCATCATAGTTTTCATGATGGTGCATAATAATTTCCTTAATTATTTCATTGTCTATATGGTCTTCTTCAACAACTTGGACACCTATTACAGGGTGTTTTTGCATGATTTTTAATTCTGAACTATTCAATTTTCCGGGTTTATTCAAAATGTCTATAGGAACTTTAGCTTTACCAATGTCATGTAGAATGCTACCTTGAGCAATTAATTGTAATTTATCCTCTGAAAATTTGATATTATTCGCAAAGGCGACACTCAAAACAGCTACATTTATACTATGAATAAAGGCATATTCATCAAATTTTCTTAAATCTAATAAGGCTAAGGTAATTAAGTGGTTTTCCTTGATACTTTTGACTATTTTAGTAGTCTGATCCCTTATAGATTTATGATTTAATGCCTGACCAAATCTTGCCGAATTCATAAGGTCAGAAATTACTTTATCACCGAGATCAAAAAGTTCTTTAGTTTCTTCGATTCTCTCTGTCATTTCATGATAAATTTTTTCTGGATCTTCATGTATTCTGATTTGATAATCATTGTCAACTTTTTCATATAAAGATGTTCCAGATGAATCTTTGCGGGTTGATGTTGTATCGCTTAACAGACTTTGAGCTAGATTAATTTTCACAGCCGTTATTCCAGAATCGAGTAATCTTATTATCTGCTCTCGAGCAGTAAAATAGAAATTTGCTCTGTAAATTAATTCACTTGATTTTGTATAAACTGATTCTGCGAGACACATTCCTATTTTAACTTCTTTTAAGGGGACATTTTTTATCATAATTATTTCCTAAAAGTATTTTGCTGCTATATCAGCGAGTTTTGACCTTTCTCCCTTTTCAAGGGTGATATGTCCGACCAAAACCTCTGTTTTCATTTTTTCAGCACACATTGAAAGACCGTTGCTCTCTGAATCAAGATATGGTATGTCTATCTGATAGGGGTCTCCGGTGATAACGATTTTTGTGCCTTCACCAGCTCGTGTGATTATAGTTTTCATTTCATGTGGGGTCAGATTTTGGGCTTCATCTATGATTATATATTGATTAGGGAGACTACGACCTCTGATGTAGGTGAGAGGTTCTAGTTCGATAAACCCAAAATCAAGGTATCTTTGAAGAGGTGTTGTTTTTTTTCCAAATTTCTTGTTATTTTCTTTTTTTTCATCTCTATTGATTAGTAATATTTCCATGTTATCATAAATCGGTTGCATCCATGTACTAAATTTATTGGCTTTTGAACCGGGTAAAAATCCTATATCCTTTCCAAGTGGTGAGATAGGGCGAGAAACAACTAGTCTTGTATATTTATTTTCTTCAATCACTTTGTGTAGCCCAGCTGCTAAGGCTAGCAGAGTCTTACCAGTCCCAGCTTTTCCAATAAGACTAACCATTTTTACATTATCATCAAGCAATAATTCAAAAGCAAATTCTTGTTCTTCATTCCTTGCTTTGATACCTAAAATCTCTTTATTTGGTAGATAATATCGTAAAGGGTATATAGTATTATCTTCTGCAGAATAGCGTCCATTTATATGTTTTTTAGATAAATCTATTTCGTTGGATAAAGTTTCTTGCAGTTGAGTTGAATCATTTATACCTGCTTGTATTTCATTATTTTCTTCAATGAAAAATCTAACAAATTGATTTGAATGAAGTTCATGTTTTTCATTTGTTAGATATTTGTCATTTATATATTTATCAAAATCTATTTGATTTATATTTATATTCTTAATACCAGTATACAACTCTTCAAAAATGATGGATTCTGTTTCATAATTTTGAGCTGTCACACCAATAACATCAGCTTTAATACGCACATTGGCATCTTTAGAAATCAATATAACCTGATTATCTATATAAGTTCTATGATAATATAAAGCAGTTCCAATTATATAATTATCATTTATATTGCCAAAAAAGGCATTTTCTAATTCTTTTGCAATATTTTTAGTCACTGATACGATAATATATCCATCGTTTTCAAGATGAACACCTGATTTCAATGAACCCATTGACCTAAGACTATCTAAATAACGACCTATTTGACGCGCATTTCTACCTTTTTCGTCTAACCCCTTTTTAAAATTATCTATTTCCTCAATCACAATTAACGGAATTACTACCACATTGTCCTTGAAACTGAACATAGCTTGAGGATTGTGAATCAAAACATTTGTATCTAGAACAAAAATCTTTCTTTCACCGATTTTTCTCATCATCGAAGATTCTTGAATGTCATTATTAAAAGCACTATACTCGACCATTTAAACCCCAATTATTTGATTTTTGAACAAATTTTATTTTTTGGGTCTATATGTCAAGTAGTATTTCAATTTGCAACTAGCGCTAAGGAACAATTTTGTCTCATAATGGTAATTTTTTTTATCATAACCCTGAAATCATCGATATCAAAGGAAATAAAGTGTTTCAATATATATTTAAAAACATTTGTATTTTTGACCGCGGTCTGAGTCCACTCCGAAAAGTATATTAATAAAATTTTACCTTACACATGCCGAAGGTATGTGAAGCTATGTAGAAAATGATGTAAAACCACAAAACCGCATCCCGTAGGGAACGCATGTATGCGTTCCGCCTCAATAAGGGAACGCATGTATGCGTTCCGACTCAATATTGGCACATTTTGTTGCATCCATACAAGATGCTATATGGTGCATATATTCCTTTCTACAGAGCTAACATCGCTACATAAACGACTTTTCGGAGAAGACTCCGGTCTGAAAAGGTAGTAACTGTGTCTCGCCGTTGAAAAATATAATTTAGTTATGATATATGAAAGTATCAACTGCAAGACACCGTTGCTACCTTTTCGAAGAAGGCTGAAATATGTTTTAAATTTTTTACTTGACTTTTTTAATGACTTTAAAATATTTGTTCAAAACTACTTAAAAAATGAAATTATATACATCGATTTTGGATCAATGTATATCAAATAATATTGAACAAAAGAGATTGTTCAGAGTAATAGGAGGAAGAATGATAGGTGAAAAAATTAGAACATTGAGAGAGGATAGAGCGTTGAGTATAAGGCAGCTTGCGAAATCAACTTCAATAGCTTATTCTACGATGTTGAACCTAGAAAAGGACAAGAACAAACCATCAGCTGGCGTTTTAAGAAAGCTATCAGATTTTTTTAATGTGGATGTTGATTATTGGTTTAAAAATGAGAAAGATGTTAAAATTCTTGATGATGCATCTCAAAAATTACTCAAAGATGCAAATCGTCTCAAACCCAAAGAGGAAAAGATAGACAAGTCAGTAAAACCTGTAAAACAGATAGTTGAAGATCAAGAGCCAGCGGTCATAATGAAACCTAGGACTACACAGACAAGATCAAGTGAAGAACAAGACGCGTTCTTGAAAAGACTTTACGAAAGACAAATTTCTATCAGAGATGAAATGATTGGAATTTTGAGAAAAGAAATCAATTCTAAGGATCAATTACTTGATAATTTTAAAGACATCATAGATGATCTGATGGAAGAATTAAAAAAGAAATGAGGAAAGTATAACTTTTCAGAACTCAATTAATTCTAAGTTTTACACTTTAGATTGATTTATGAATATAGGAGCTGGAAATGAGTATGAAGAAAGTTTATTATTGTGTTATTTCAATAATATTCTTATTTTCTATAAGCTGTGGAAGAGAACCCAGAATCAATGAACTTTCAGATTTAAACGGGAAAGTGATAGGGATACCCAAAGATATTGTTTCTACAAATCGGATATTATCAATATTCCCTGAGGCTGAAATAAAACATTTTGATAGTGTAAACCTTGCTATTATCGAGTTAAAAGAAAGGAATATTGATGCTGTACTTGGAGAATTTCATGTATTGAGGATATTTCAAGAACAAAATAAAAATTTCAGAATCCTTGATGATGTAGTTGCTACAAAAAGTTATGGCTTCGCAGTAGCCAGGAATAATATCTTTTTGAAAGAAAGAATAGATAGAGTTATTGAGTTTTTACAAATTTCTGGTTTATTTGATGATATGTTAAATCGCTGGATAAATGATCCAGAGCATCAACAGAAAATACCTGAAGTAGTTTTAAATCCAATCAATGGTGTATTGAGATTTGGAACTTCAGTTGTTGTAGACGATTTTTCTTATGTTCAAGAAGATGGAAGTCTTGTAGGTTTTGATATTGAAATTGCTTACCATGTAGCACAATCTTTGGATATGGGGATAGAAGTTGTCAATACACAATTTGGAGCTTTGATACCAATGTTGCAAGGCAATAGAGTTGATATGATTGGTGGATTTTTAACCATAACTGAAGACAGACAAAGAAGGGTGATTTTTTCCGAACCTTATCTTGAAGCAAGAATTGGAGTTATGGTTAGAAGATAGAAGGAGATTTTTTAGATGACAAAAAGAGCATTAGTATTAACCGGTGGTGGAGATTGCCCCGGACTTAATGCTGTGATTAGAGCTATTGTAAAAAGAGCAAATTTAGAAAAAAATTGGGAAGTGTTAGGTAGTATAAATGCTTTTGATGGTATTTTAAATGAACCTAATGAAATAGTAGTTTTGGATGCCCAAAAAGTTGCTGGTATTCATGTCCGAGGGGGAACTATAATCGGGACTACAAATAAAGGTGGTCCTTTAGCATGGCCTATAAAGGACAATCAAGGTAACTGGTCTACGGTAGATAGATCGGATGAACTCATAAGAAGGCTGCAATATCTTGGTGTTGATGCCGTTATAAACATAGGTGGTGATGGTTCACAAAGGATATCGCAAGCTCTTTACGAAAAAGGGTTAAACATCATAGGAGTCCCAAAAACTATTGATAATGACTTGAGTAGTACAGATTATACTTTTGGATTTCAAACCGCTGTTGATGTAGCTACCGACGCAGTCGATAAGCTGGTCACGACTGCTGCTAGTCATAATAGAATTCTTATTTTGGAAGTTATGGGAAGATACGCGGGTTGGATAGCGCTTCATTCAGCAATTGCTGGAGGTGCAGAAGTATGTTTGATCCCCGAAATACCATATGATTTAAATAAAATCTATGAAAAACTTTCAAGAAGAATAAACAGGGGAAGAGGTTTTGCTATCATCGTGATTGCAGAAGGTGCAAGAGCTAAAGATGGTTCTATTTCATACAAAAATGCCGATGAAATAGGTTATCAAAACAAAAAGCTCGGTGGTGCTGGAGATCGTTTAATGGAAGAACTAAAACAATTTGATTTAGGAGTTGACATTCGGGTTACTAATTTAGGTCATATTCAAAGAGGTGGTTCTCCCTGTGCTTTTGATAGGATTCTTGCTACCCAATTCGGAGTCGCAGCCTTTGAATTGATTCTCGAAAAAAAATTCGGACATATGGTCGCATATAACTACCCCAATATTGTAGCTGTCCCTATTCAAGAAGCTATAGAAAAATATAACTATATAGATTTGAGTTCTGAGCTTATTAAGACAGCGAGGGGTTTAGATATGAATTTAGGAGATTAGGAGAAATATTATGAAAACTAAAATCATGGGAATTACAATCAAAAACAGAAAAGAAAAAGCAGTTTTTTTTCAATCTGTATTAACTGAATATGGAAGCTATATCCAAACAAGACTTGGAACTATAAATCCAGATTGTTCAGACAGTGGGATTATAATTCTGCAAATACATTGTTCAGAAGAAATTGCTAACGAAATGGCTAAAAAATTAGAAGCTATTGAGGGCATTTTAGTCAGTATGATGGATTTAAGGACATAACATTTTAAAGTATGTAAGAGAAGAGATTAAAATTTTTTTTATTTTTAGAACTGACTATTTTTCAAATAGATAGAAATTTAAATAAAAAATATATACTCGAAATCTCATTTTTTGCTTGACAAAATAACCTACTTGAAATTTATCGTTCAAATCATGAATTTCATTGCATCGGAGGAATAGTATAATTGGTAATGCAGCGGTCTTGAAAACCGCCGGGTTTCGCCCATGGGGGTTCGAGTCCCTCTTCCTCCGCCATTTTGGGAGAGGTGGCCGAGCTGGTTTAAGGCGCACGCCTGCTAAGCGTGTGTAGGGCAAAACCTTACCGAGGGTTCAAATCCCTCCCTCTCCGCCATGATAAAAATAATTGGAACTGGGCAGTCGCCAAGCGGTAAGGCATCGGGTTTTGGTCCCGCTATACGAGGGTTCGAATCCTTCCTGCCCAGCCATTTTTTTTCTATTTAACACACACACATTTTAACTCATTTTTTTCACTGGGATGTCGTCTAACGGTAGGACAGCGGACTCTGGCTCCGTATGTAGGGGTTCAAATCCTCTCATCCCAGCCAGAATATAATTTCACTGATCAATAATGAAAACACACCATTTCCGGATTTTTAGAATAAAATCTAGCAATAAAAAATATGATATTTGATATTAAGAGATATAAACTTAAGTGAAACAAAACAAGACTACATTAGTTTATTATTAAAAGATAAAGATAATTAAGAATTTATCAAGAATATATTCGGAGGAAAGGATGAAAAATAAAAACATTTTTTGGTACATACTTGTTTTTTTAATCATCATCTTTACAAGTTGCTCTGAATCAAAGATTACAGAGCTTGAAGAAACCGCTATTAATATTAGCGATATTGGCGATTCACTGCATTGGGATAGTTTTGTTGTAAACCATGATTATCATTTGAGCTTTAGTTACGATGAAAATAATGGTTGGTCTGCCCATTTATTAGGTTACAAATGGGAAACAAAGCCTACTGCGACACTAAAAATTAACAATCAGAAAATTGACATTGAGTGGTATAGTCCATTTAGTCGTGACGCTATACTACCACCTTGGCACCAAGGAAATATTTCCATAGCTGGCTTAGGTCTGCAATCTGGAGAAGAAATCTCTATTGAATTAGAATCTTCAAAAGGTGTTTCCTATTTTAGGTTTAGACTACCTGTAGATAAGCCACAGATTGTAGATATTCCCTCAATTTATAAACCAGATGAAGATTTTTATTTCAACTGGGAATTATTTCAAATAGCAGATTTTCAGGCAGTATCTGTGAGTGTTCACGAAGATATTGGGGATATATATTATGGGTATTTTAGAAGTTTATCAGAGGGTATCAGAAAACATATCATACCTGCTAATACCTTGATAGAAAAAGAATATGCAGAACATTTTGATTTAAACATTGGTGTTTATAATATGTCAGCAAAAAGTGCTGGAAACCAAACTTATATAATCACTGCTATGAAAGCTGATATTAAATGGCTGCAAATATTTACAGAATGAGTTTTGTAAAGGAGATTAATAAATGGCTCAACCATTATTAGACAGTAAGCAAATTTATACTTATGAAGACTATTTGACTTGGGATGGTGATGTTCGATATGAATTGATTGATGGAGTGGTTAATGCGATGGCAACACCATCAGGCTATCATCAAAGAATATTGATTAACCTCACAGTTCAATTGGAATTGTTTTAAAGGAGAAAAAATACAAGCTATATATTGCCCCTTTTGATGTCAGACTTGAATCTGAGTCAGGTAAAGATACAGTCGTCCAACCAGATTTATTTGTAATCTGTGATAAATCAAAAATAGCAAAAAACTCTTGTAATGCTGCTCCTGACATTGTGATTGAGATACTTTCGCCCGCCACAGCGAGCTATGACTGTCTTGAGAAATCATTTAAATACCAGAAAGCTAAAGTGAAAGAGTATTGGATTGTTGACCCCTTTACTCAAAAAATATATATCCGAACTTTAGAAAATGATAGATATACAGACAAGGTATATGCGAAAACTGAGGTTTTAGAATCACAGATATTAAAAGGGTGCAATATTAATCTATTAAACATTTTTGAAGATGTAGAGGTAGAAATATGAATTATATCATTGAAGTGAATTGGGACGAAACAGCTGGTGTTTGGTATGCAGTATGTGATGACATACCAATTGTAGTAGAAAGTAACTCATTTGATGCGCTCATAGAAAAAACTAAAATTGTTGCTTTTGAAATCCTTGAATTGAATAATAAATTAACCAAGGATTTAAAACTTTGTTTTAAAACAAATCACTGGGCAAGAATTGCTTAATGTCAAATTATGAAAATGATGTTCGAAAAATTTAGTGGAGCATGGATGCCTCTTTATTCGTAGAGGAAAAGGAGACCATTCGATTTGGTATAGCTCCATTACAAAAAGAAATTTTTCAGTAGACGGAACAATAAAATCAAGACATACTGCTAATATCATTATGAAACAAAATGGAATTGTGCATAAGTTTTGATTTTAATATAAATAGATATGAGCATTGATTTTGAAAAAATCATTTTAAACTTTTCTAAATGGAGTAAAAACTGCCTAAAGAAAGAACCTATCTTATAAAAACAGGAATATTTGGAAATGGTATAGTTGGCTTTATTGCATTATTAGTTTTAATCATTATTTCTCTTTTGATAGCCTATTTTACTGCCCCAAAAGTAGATGACAGATTTATCTCGGCTACAGGGATAGTAGTCAATTTATCACAAGGTAGATTGATATCCAATGATTTACAACCAATTGTCTATTTCAGAGTATCTGGACGAGTTTTTCATGTCATTGAATTTTTTGACAATGACGGAGTAAGGCAAATAGGTAATTTGTTTTATAGTGAGACTGGTCGAAGTTCTTATAAAAGACCAGCTACAAAAAATATAAAGATTGGTGATATAGTTAATTTTAAGTATGCAGATGTTTCTAAAGTTTATAGACAAAGAGCATTGAGGGGAAATCAAAATGCTGGAGTAAATATAGCTGTTTTGGATACAGATAAAATAGTATGGGAAGGCTTTCCAATAAGGTTTGTGCTTTGTTTCTTATTAAATGCTTTTGTTTTGTTGACAATCGAGAGGATTTTGAAAAAGATAAAAAATAAGAATATTATCTGTAATCTATAATTATAAATAAAAAAATAAAAATATACACCCGAAAAAACATAAAGTAGTTGACAAAAAAGGTTGGGGGAGAAAATTGGCACTTAATTAATCTTTTAATGGAGGTTACAGATGACAAGAGATTGTATAATTGCGTATGTGGCTGAAAAAGCTGGAATGACAAAAAAGCAAGCTGGAATAGTTCTTAGTGCTACTTTAGATGGCATAGCAGAAGCATTAAAGGCTGGCGAAAAGATTTCTTTTATTGGATTTGGTACTTTTGCTGTTAGTCAAAGAAAAGCTAGAATCGGTATCAACCCACAAACAAAAGAAAAAATCCAGATTCCTGCTGCAAAAGTCCCAGTATTTCGTGCTGGTGCAAAGCTAAAAGACTCTGTAAAGTAAGTTGTTTTTTTAAACATGAAAAAGCGACCTCAGGGTCGCTTTTTTGTTTAAATAAAAAAGATCCAAAAAAGTTATAATAAGCCCTCTTAAATATATATTGACAAAATTACCTAATTTATTTTTTATGTAATTATGATAGATATAGAAAGATATAAGAACATTAATTTTTGCATTGTTTGTGGTGGTGTTCTTGTTATAAAAAAAGATAAAGAAAACAAGAACAGACCGATATGTGAGAGCTGTGGCTGGATATTTTACAAAAACCATATTCCCGCAGTGGCATGTGTAGTGTTAGATGAAATAAACAATAAAGTATTGCTTGTAAAAAGAAAATATGAGCCTCAAATTGGATTTTGGGCTTTACCAAGCGGATACATGGAAATATGGCAAACTCCTGAGGAGGCAGCTATAGACGAATTACGAGAAGAAACAGGGTTGATAGGTGTAGTGGATAGTTTTATAGGTTATTATTCTGGATATTCACCAATTTATGAGAGAGTATTATCATTAGGATTCAGGATGAAGATAATCGGTGGAGTTCTAGAAGCTGGAGATGATGCCTTAGAAGCTGTATTTTATGATATTGAAAAAATGCCTGAAATAGCTTTTTGGTCTCATCAAGATTTTCTAAAAAAAAGTGGAATTATGGTCAAAGAGACTATAAAAATGATATAAAAATTATATTTTAAGGAGATTTATGGAACTTAATAAAATATATGATGCCAATCAAGTAGAAAAAAAATGGTATGAATTTTGGGACAATAAAGGTTTTTTTAAACCTAATACTCTGGATAAAGATTCTCAACCTTTCACTGTCCTAATTCCGCCTCCCAATGTAACAGGTATACTTCATATGGGGCATGTTTTAAACAATACTTTACAGGATATAGCTATTCGTTTTAACAGAATGAAGCAAAGACCTACTCTTTGGATACCCGGCACTGATCACGCAGGGATTGCAACTCAAAATATGGTTGAAAAAGAACTTGCCAAAGAAAAAATTACTAGACATGACATAGGAAGAGAAAAACTTGTTGAAAAGATTTGGGAATATAAAAATCAAAAGGGTTCTCATATCATTGAGCAGTTAAAACAACTTGGATGCTCCTGTGACTGGTCTCGTGAAGTATTCACAATGGATGAAAACCTCACAGAAGCAGTAAAAGAAGTCTTTATTCATTTGTATAATAAAAATTTGATTTACAAAGGAAAATATATCATTAATTGGTGTCCACGCTGTGTAACCGCTCTCGCTAACGATGAGGTAGAACATGAGGATAAAAAAGGAAAATTATGGTATGTAAGATACCCTCTCGAAAACTCTTCAGAATATTTAATAATTGCTACTACACGCCCTGAAACAATGCTCGGTGATGTTGCAGTAGCAGTTAATCCTAATGATGAGAGATATAAACATTTAATCGGAAACAATTTATTATTACCTATCGCCAACCGAATTATCCCCATAATCGCTGATGATTATGTAGATAAAGATTTTGGAACCGGATGTGTAAAAGTGACTCCAGCGCATGATCCCAATGATTATGAGATAGGCTTGAGGCATAATCTTGATAAACTTATTATCATGGACGAGCATGGTTGTATCAATGAAAATGCTCCTAAAGAATATTTTCAACTCGATAGGTTTGTTGCCAGAAAAATGATCATCGAAAAATTAAAAGAAGAGAATCTTCTTGAAAAAATAGACGACCACGAAAATTCTGTTGGACATTGTTATAGATGTGATACTGTAGTGGAACCTTATTTATCAGACCAATGGTTTGTCCGCATGAAACCACTTTCAGAAAGAGCTATAAAAGTAGTTGAAGAAGGTGACATAAAAATATACCCAGAACGTTGGACAAAGGTTTATATGCACTGGATGAACAATATCAGAGATTGGTGTATTTCCAGACAAATTTGGTGGGGACACAGAATACCGGCGTATTATTGTGAAAGTTGTAAAGAGATGATAGTTGCCAAAGAAATGCCAGATATATGCCCAAAATGCGGAGGGTTATCTTTTCAGCAAGACAATGATGTGCTTGATACTTGGTTTTCTTCCTGGATATGGCCATTTTCCACAATGGGTTGGCCCAAGAAGACTCCAGATTTAGAATATTTTTTACCAACAAGTCTACTCATAACAGCCCCAGAAATAATTTATCTTTGGGTTGCGAGAATGATCATGGCGACTCTGGAATTTCAAGATAAAATACCTTTTAATACGGTATTACTACATGGTATTGTGCGAGATGGTCAGGGTAGGAAAATGAGTAAATCTTTAGGAAACTCACCAGATCCTATAGATATTATCAACAATGTTGGCGCAGATGCTTTAAGGTTTAGCATGGTATTTAACACTCCCAAAGGACAAGATTCTTTTTATTCTGAAGAGATTCTTGAAACTGGTAGAAATTTTTGTAATAAAATCTGGAACGCTTTCAGATTTATAGTTATGAATATAGATAAAACTAAAATAACTAACGAACATTCAAAAGAATCGACTAACATTGGTTTTATATCTAATAATTTATCTGATTTAGCAGACCAATGGATTTATAGCCGTTTAAATCAAGTCATCAAAGATGTCGATGAGCATTATATAAATTTGCGTTTCAATGATGCGGCTCAACTATTGATGCAATTTATATGGGATGAATTTTGTTCTTGGTATGTAGAAATGGCAAAAGAAAGATTAACTATTTCTCCTAAAGTTGAGACAACTAAATTTGGAGTCGAGTTTGTTCTTCTTGATGTAATGCAAACCTCTATGCGACTTCTACATCCAATCATGCCTTTCATATCAGAAGAGATTTGGCAATTGATAAAGCAGATATATTTAGCTCCTCAATGCTCATCAATGAAGTGTGAAAGCGGTTTATCTATGAATGAAGAAGCACTTATAATAGCAAATTTTCCTGAAGTAAAGGATGAAATGATCAATAAAAAAATAGATTCAGAAATGAGTTTGATTCAGGAAACTATTGTTAGCATCAGAAATCTAAGAAAACAATTAAACATTTCTCCAGCAGTGAATATAAACATTGTTCTTAAGCTGTCCAATGAGACCCAAAATGAGCTATATACGAAATATCAAGGTTATATTCGGAAGCTGGGAAAAGTAGATAAAATCAAAATGGGAATTGATGCTGAAAAACCTAGTTCATCAATGGTAGCTGTAGTTCAGGATATTCAAATATTTTTACCATTAGAAGGCCTGATAGATATTGAAGCAGAAAAATTAAAACTGCAAAAACAGAAAGAAAAGCTAGAAAATGAATTAAATATCATTCAAGGTAAACTCAAAAATGAGAAATTTATTATGAATGCCAAACCAGAAATAATCACCAAAGAAAAAGAAAAAGAATTAGAAGTGGCTACAAGACTTAATACTGTTTTAGAAGTCTTGAGTGAGTTGTAAAAAAATGAAAATATATACCTGAAAATTAGAGAAAACTTTTATGTTTAAAAAAATTATTTTTATCATTATTTTATTCTCAGTATTAATGAGTTGTGGAAAATTGAAAAAAAATTCAATAAACGATGATAAATCCACAAATATCATGGATAGTATAATCTTAAATACTATCTACAATATAGGGATAGACCCATCTTTGGTTCAAAGAACCATTTTAGGAAATGAAATTCATTATTCCATACCTATGAATGTAATTCGAGATTTATTGCTAGCGGATAGATTTATACAGGATTTAGTTCAAGAAAATGGGATTAGTTCACTCAACACGCTCTATGATACGCATACAACGATACAAAGATCATATTGGTCAGCTATTAATAATCAAGTATATGTCGTAGATTTGTTTCTGATACAAGCTAGGATCGGAAATATTGCTCAAACAGAGCTGCCAAGGCATGAGAGGATTTATGAAAACCAGCACGAAACTGCTTTTGAGAACAATGATCAACCCACTGAAATGGACAATTTGGTAGCTTCTTTATATACAGATACAAATAACGATTCATCATTTCAAACGCATAATAATTTTTTTGAATCTTCCTCTTTTACACATTTTGAAAGTGGCTCAGGAATGCCAATTTTATGTATAATAGTAGATGATTTTGGTGCTTATGATGGACCTTTACTTGATGCTTTTGCTGAATTGGATCCCGCTGTTACTTTTGCAATTTTACCCGGTTTGCCTTTTAGCCAAATCGCAATGCGAAAGGCAATATTATCGGGACGAGAGATAATCGTGCATATGCCAATGGAAGCCGATACTGATGATGTGAGCCCTGGACATAATGCAATTTTATCACATTATTCTTCTGGTGCAATCTATGATAGAGTAGTCGAGTACTTTACTGAATTAAATTTTGCTCTTGGTGCAAACAATCATATGGGTAGCAAAATAACCTCAAATCAAAATTTAATGAGATCAGTTTTTAGATATTTTTCAGAAAGAGGTATATTTTTTATTGACAGTAGAACAACAAATGACACTATTGCAAGAGAAATAGCTCGTGAAATGAGAATACCTTTTGCAGAAAGAGATTTATTTCTCGATTCTCCTGATAATACAGATGAGATAATGTGGGAGAGATTGAGGGATTTGGAAAGGTTGAGAGACACGCAGGGCATGGCATTGGTTATCACGCATTGTTTTGATAGAGGAAGGTTGCAAAGATTGAGGGCTTTTATTGAAGAAGCACAGAAAATGGGGTTTGTTTTAGTACCTGTTTCTGTATATGTAAACGAATATGGTATAAGGAATTATGATATATAGTATGAGTATATTAATTTTTGTAGTGGCTTATTGTATAAGCCTTAAAAACACAAATCGTAGCGTCACCACGAAACGAAGCAATCGTAGCGTCACCACGAAGCGAAGCGTAGTAGCCTGTCATCTCCGATTGACATTTTAAAATCGTAGCATCAATCTCCGATTGACATTTTACATATGAGGAATTCGATGAAAATAGTAGATTATATTGTTCACAATACGAAACAGTTAGTAACACTTAAAGGTTCTAATAAGGCTCGTTCAGGGGAGTCTATGCAAGACCTTTCCATCATAGAAAATGGTTGTATGGCAGTCAAAGAGGGAAAAATCGTTGATATTGGCTCTTATGCTGATTTAAAATCGAGATGTTCTGCTTTGAACTGGGTAGATGCTGAAAATATGATAGTTTGTCCCGGTTTTGTCGACCCGCATACTCATCCTGTATTTGTAAATACTCGTGAAAATGAATTTGAGATGAGACTACGCGGTAAGACTTATGTAGACATATCAAAAGCAGGTGGCGGTATTTTATCAAGTATCAAAGCTGTTCGAGAAGCTGATGAGGATTTATTATTTGAACTTGCAATTAAAAGAATTTCTCAAATGATAAAATATGGAACAACTGCTATAGAGGCTAAAAGTGGTTATGGTTTGTCTACAGAAAGTGAATTAAAAATGCTGAGAGTGATAAAAAAATTGCAAGAAACACTACCAATAGATATTGCAGTTACTTTCATGGGTGCTCATGAATTTCCTGTCGAATATCGCAATGATCGAGAAGGATACATAAATCTTTTGATAAATGAAATGATGCCTGAAGTGAAAAAACAAAATCTCGCAGAGTATGTAGATATTTTTACTGAAGCTCATGTATATAATATAGCTGAATCGAGGAAAATCTTAAATAAAGCAAAGAATCTAGGATTCAAAATCAGAATGCATGCTGATGAAATAGAAGCTATCGGAGGTGCTGAGCTTGCAGGAGAACTCGGTGCAGTATCTGCTGACCACCTTGGAGCTTGTTCTGATGAAGGTATAAAAGCTATGAAAGAAGCAGGTGTGATTGCTACCTTATTACCCGGAACTTTATTTAGTCTCGGTAGTAAAAACTATGCCAGAGCAAGAGATATGATCAATGAAGGCTTACCAGTAGCTCTTGCGACCGACTATAACCCGGGCAGCTGCAATCTTGATAGCATGCAATTTGCTATATCTCTGGCTTGTATTCAAATGAAAATGTTACCTTCAGAAGCACTAACAGCTGCAACCTTCAATGCAGCTTGCTCAATAGAAAGGCAAGATAAATTTGGTAGTCTTGAAATAGGAAAAAATGCTGATTTTATCATGTTAGATATCCCGAGTATAAATTTTATTCCATATCATTTGGGATCAAATTGTGTGAATAAAGTTTATGTGGGAGGGAGTTTGCAATAGGGTGGATTATATCTTAGAAATTAGTTTTAAATTACAAGGAGGAAAAAAATGAGTAAAAGTTTACTGATGCTTTTATTATTTTTTACAATTACTTTTCAGTTGATAGCACCCCAGAGGCTTATAGACCGCAATTCTACTGATCCTTTGGAGATGGCTATAGAGAGGGCTTTAGTAAAATTGTATGAAAAAATACCAGAAAAAGCCAGCATTACTATTCAAGATGTAAATGCTTTTAATCTTAGAGTAGTAGATGCTATTTATGAGCATTTTGAACATATTTTAATGGATATAGGGTTTAGCCTTGTGGATAGGAACTCAAATCTTTATGTCAGAAGTGCTTACTATGATACTGACGAAGATTTAGAAAAATTTTTATTTATTGTAAGAGCTACTGATAAAGATATAGTTCTTGTGTTTTTAGAAGCGAGGACAGGGGAAACTATTGGATATGCTATAGAGCATTTTTAATCAAATCGTAGCGTCACCACGAAGCGAAGCGTAGTAGCCTGTCATCTCCGATTGACACCTTCCCGTCATTGCGAGGTTCCTTCTCCGAAACTCCCCCCGAAGCAATCTCCGTGCCACTACCACCCCGCCCCGTCGTTGCGAGGTCCCTTCTTGCTATCCTCACGAAGCAATCTCCGTGCCACTACCACCCCACCCCGTCGTTGCGAGGTCCCTTCTTGCTATCCTCACGAAGCAATCTCCGTGTCACTATCACCCCTTCCCGTCGTTGCGAGGTCTCTTCTTCGAAACTCCCCACGAAGCAATCTCCGTGCCACTACCTCCCTTTCCCGTCGTTGCGAGGTCTCTTCTTGCTGTACTCATGAAGCAATCTCCGTGCCACTATCACCCCGCCCCGTCGTTGCGAGGTCCCTTCTTGCTATCCTCACGAAGCAATCTCCGTGCCACTATCACCCCACCCCGTCGTTGCTGATGTTCCTCACTTGAAACTCCTCATGAAGCAATCTCCGTGCCACTATCACCCCTTCCCGTCGTTGCGAGGTCTCTTCTCCGAAACTCCCCCCGAAGCAATCTCCGTGTCACTACCCCCCCCACATATATATGGGGGGGGTAGAGTGGAAATTCAATAAGTCAAATTCCAAAAACAATCCACGCAGATCTGCAAAAATCTGCGTCCTCAACATATTTGTAATTTGTAAATTGTAATTTGTAATTTGTAATTTGCAGTTTGATTTACCTTGCGCGAGACACCGGACTCTCTCTCCAGCTATTTATGATGAAAGCCTCTTCAATATCTTCCAATAGTCGTCTTCTTTGATCTACATGTGTGTTCATATCAAATTCAAATCCTGTCTGGTCGCTAATCAATTGTGTCACGGTCCTAAGATCGTTTTCCATATAATTTGCCCAATTATCATATTCATGAACCATAGTCTCACCAAAGTGAAAATAAGGTGGAAGATTATTTGAGTCATAATACTTTAGTAATGAGTTATAATGAACAATTCCGCTGGGCCAAATTGTTGTTCTGACTTGTTGATGTAAGGCAGACAAATTTGGTGCTTGCGGTCTATCACGCAGGATTGTTCTAAGCTCTAATATATCACAAGATACTGAGCTGATGCCCCCATTTGATATCAAAATGGGACAAAGGCGTTCATGAATGTCGGGATCATTTTGTATGGTTTGTCTTAATAAGGGAAACAAGCTTGAATGACCACATCCACCGGGATGAAAATCATCATCTGGTCTACAACCACTAACACAATTTATTTCTTCAGGTAAAAGACCAGCAGACTGTAAAATCAATCTTTCTTCACCGTTCAATTGATTGGCTACATAAAGGTCGTTCCAAAGCTCTACATATATCAAATACCTTTGATATGTATATACTGCATATGCACTAGCTCCCATAAACTCAAGAATGGTTTCGCCTGTGAAAGTATTGGACTCCATTGGGTCATCAAAACTTGCTACTGCTCGAAGTCGATAATTACCTTCATCATCAATTTTCGTAATATCAACATTTACAACAGGGTTAACATAACCTTCAATATTTGTGACTGTTGGGAAACTTCTTACTTCTCCAACATTTGCATTTAAGAACATATCAGAATCTGCTCTAAATCTCCTAAGTCCATCCTCAGCAAAAGAATTTGCCAATTGTCTCGCTTGTTGCGAATAAGTCTGTTCCGCTGATAATATAGCCGCTCCTATCTGCCTTCTTGATAGATGGACAAACATACCACCTATGACAACCATTGCTGCTATTATCAACACTAATAATTTACTACCCATTCAAAACTCCTCCTTGTAGGGTATTTTTCTTTTCAATACATCTCCAATAATTTTTATGAAAAATCTTGGTCTTATGATCAAAAAACAATTTTGACTTTTTTTCTTGTGTGTTCTATTTTAAAACCTTAAAAAATCAAAAATGAGCATTTTCTTTCTCAAAATGAGTAAACTAAGCTAAAATACTCACTATCAATAAATTATAAGCGATTAAAAAACAAAAAACAAACAAGATTTGACGACTAATTGACAATTTGGTCAAGAAAAATCAAATCCCTTAATTTGTCAATAAAAATTTATAAAAGTAATTGATATGCCTCAAAAAAGTATATAATAATACTATTATAAGAGAGATTTAGAAAAAAAAAATTTTTGTTGACAAAATAGGCTTAATTTTTTTTATGACACTGAACTAAAATAGAATAAATAGACTAAGTAAAGGAGACAGTTATGAAAAAAATTACTTTAGTAATTTTGATCATGAGCTTGGCAGTCTTTATGCTGTCAGCTCAAAATAGTCCTATAACAGGACTAAACACAAATGTACATGGTATAAATCTCGAAACGAGTATACCTTCAACAGTCCAAAGCCCACCACCCTCTGGATTTTGGTTTGGGCACAACAACGACGCTGCAACAGATGCAGAAACTGCAGATCGAAGCGGTTGGTTTTCCCACAACACAAACGATGCAGTTTTAGATGATTATGGTTTTGCTGGGTTCTATGAAACAGGTCATAGGTATCTACCATCGCATCTTGAAGCTTTACAAGTACAGGGAATGCTTTTGACTCAGTTAACTATCCATCTTGGTGCTGTTCCACCAAATCTAGGTGTTCGGGTTTACACTGGAGGAACTGATGGCAACCATCTTGGAGTGATGGAAATTGATCAAGCAGTTCCTAATCCACAGATAGGTTGGAATGTTGTTGAGCTTAACACTCCTGTTTCAATACCCGCAGATGGTGAGCTATGGTTTACTTACTATGTCCAATACACATCACAGATTTTTGCTCACTCAGTATGTCAAGGACCAGGTGTTCCCAATTTTGGAAACATGAGAAGGCTCGCCGATTCTGGACCTATTACTCCCAATACTGCCATTACAACAAATTTTATGATTCGTGGTTTTGCAGTTCCAGGCGGACCAACTGGGACACTCACTGGCACAGTCACCTCTGGTGGTAATCCAGTTCCAGATGCCCTGATAACTATCGTTGGCACGACATTGACAGCAATGACAAATGCTACAGGTCAATATACTCGTAGCTTTATACCAGTAGGGACATATTCTGTTACAGCAGAAAAATTTGGTTTTGTTACTGCCACAAACAGCAATGTTGTCATCACTGATGGCGGTACTACAACATCAAATTTCACTTTGACAGCTTCTCCACAGGTCACTGTTTCAGGATCAGTAATAGGCTCTGATACAAATACTCCCCTTTTTGAAGCGATGGTTATGCTCACAGGTCCAGCCACTTATGGACCAGTGCCTACAAATGCTTCCGGAGCGTTTACGATACCGGGTGTCACTGCTTCAGCTGCCTACAACATCTCTATTTCAAAATATGGCTATAATACTTACTCTGAAATAATTGCTGTTGGCACTACAAACCTTAACCTCGGAACAATCACACTACTTGAGTTTGCTTATGCTCCAAGAGATGTAGTAGCTACCCAAGAAAGTATGGAAGCGGTGCATATTACATGGTTAGAGCCTTATATTCCACCTGAGGGGTTAGTAGAATTTACTCATGCTACCTCAGAAGAGATGTATGATGCTATTGGTAATGGTGGTTTTATAGATGGCGAAATGACCCATAGATATTCTATAGAACAATTAGCTTCATTAAATGTAGCTGGCAAACAACTAATTGTGGTTGATTTCATGCTTGGTAACTATTCACCAGCTGTATCTCAACTCGAAATCAAAATTTATACCGGCGGCTCTGGAGCACCGTTGCAACCGGGTAATTTAGTCCATACTCAAGCAGTGCCAGTCTCTAATTTGATTTATGGATTAGCGGGCGATATTGCCTGGAACGAAGTTATATTATCATCGCCTGTTACTATCCCAACTAACGCAGAAATGTGGATATCAATTAGTTTTGTAACAAGTTCTGGATGGGTAGCAGCTTGTGATGCTGGTCCTCCTGTGATGAATTTTGGTAATGTATGTTTCTGGCCTGGCTACGACTGGACAACAATGAATGTTCTAAATCCAGATCTTGTATTCAATTGGATGATTCGAGGCACAGCAGTAGATACTGCTGGAAACACAGTAGTTTTAAGTCAAATGGCTTCAAGTATTGAAGATCAGTTAGGAATAACAACCACTCCTATCTCTTATGATGATAGAGTCAATGGCACTATTTCTTTTGGTGAAATGCCTACTATCTCTGGAGCTTCAAGCAGAAATATCCAGATGAATAACAATATCAGAAACAGACAAGGCAACCGTGCTCACACTGGATACAATGTTTATAGAGCTTTATTAACAGACGCAGGAAATCCAGCACTCTGGACTACTCTCGCTGCAAACCTTCCTATCACACAGTTTTCTTTTACTGACAACACTTGGGGAAGTGCTGTGGAAATGTCAAGATATGTCTGGATAGTTAGAGCTGTATACACAAACAACAATCTATCTGTCCCTGTTTTATCAAATCCTATTACAAAATTCCCTGAAGGTTATGTTTATGTAGGCGACCCTGGTAGCACACTTCGAGTCACAGACAGACCACTTCCTACTGGTTGGGAAACTGGTGTTACACAAGTAATATATCCTGCTGAAGAAATTCCAATAGCGGGTCTTATACACACTATACAACTCAATCACAATAGAGTTAATGCAAGCACACCTAACGCAGTTTACAATATCTGGCTCGCAAATTCCACAAAGACTTCCTTTGCTAGTGGTACAGACTGGGTTCCTTATGATGAGTTTACTCTCGTTTACAATGGCACTATACCTGAGTTTATGGAGCCTGATCCACGCTATGTAACCATAGAACTGCAAACTCCTTTTGTTTATACTGGAGAAAGTCTTGTCTTTATGGGACATCGCGAATTTCTAAATATTTATTCACCTAATAACTCTTTCCTGCATACCTCAGCGTCATCCAATAGAACACTCGGTATGGTTTCCATGAGTGACAATGTAAATCCGCCTTTTATATCATATCCTACTGGTTCGACTGCTGCAAATTTTGCGAATATTGCACTTCTCTTTCACACTGCTGATACAGGACACATTACTGGAACAGTTACCAGCGGTGGTAATCCGGTTGCTGGTGCTCTTGTAACAATAGTAGAAGCAGACAGAACAACTACTACCAATGCTGCAGGTCAATACACTATCCAATATGTCCCAATAGGTACTTACACTGTAACCGCAGAAAGATTTGGCTATATTACTGGAACTAACAACAATGTTGTCATTGAAGATGGAGAGACGACTACATCAAACTTTGTTTTGGCACCAGCTGCCACTGTTTCTGTCACTGGAACACTTATTGCTTCTGATACCGATGCCCCATTGGAAGGAGCTTCTATATCGCTTTCTGGACCTGCTTCTTACGGTCCTGTAAATTCTAATGCTTCTGGTGTGTTCACATTTCCAGCTGTAACCGCAAGTGCAAGTTATACTATGACTATCACATCATCCGGTTATGTATCCATAATTGAAAGCATAGAAGTAGGCGTCACAAATCTGAATCTCGGAACCATCATTGTTTATGAAGATCCTATCCCACCTCGAAGTGTGATAGCTACAGAGGTTGATGCAAACACTATCAATGTGTCATGGATAGAACCTTATATAATTCCTCCCGGCACAACAGTCTTTAGCCATGTCCAAGGTGATAGTTATGACAATGCTATTGGTGCTGAAGGGGGACCAGCTGTTCAATTTACTACTGCGATGAGGTTTGAGCAAAGTCATCTTCAAAATTTTCAAGTTTCTGGAAAAGAACTGAATAGTATATCTTTCTGGCCCAATAATACCGGAAATATGTTTGGAATGGCTACTTTTACACTTAAAGTATGGACAGGAGGTTCTGGTAGTCCACTTTCACCCGGAACAGAAGTCCTTAGCCAACCCATACCAGCTGGAGATGTAAACTGGAACGAATGGAATACCATCCCCTTGAATAATCCTATTACGATACCAACAACAGGTGAACTATGGATAGGTTATTTAGCTGATGTTCAACAAGGATATGTTGCCTCTGTTGCAAACGGAACAGTCATGACCGGTCTTAGTGATGTGATACAATGGGGAGGTAACTGGACGACACTCACAGCTTTTGGTCTTACCTCTTATGAAGGATGGTTACTCAGAGGAACTGCAGTAGATGCTTATGGAAATGAAATTTTAATCACTCCTATTTCGTATTCATTATCCGAAAAATTAGGTTTGGATATCACTTATCAAACCATTGATAGTCGTTCACGAAATGATGCCCCAATGGTTAATATACAATCTCTTAGCCAAACAGGATTCAACATTCCTCTCACAAGAAATACTTTCGGCAATAATACAAGAGGTGGAAACCGTGCTCATCTTGCATACAATGTCTACCGTTCAACACTTGACAATGCTAACAATCCAGCTCTTTGGACTACATTAGCAACAAATATCCCTCATGTCGAAAATCAGATAAACTATTCACTAAATGACCCAGCTTGGGGAACTTTGGAAACCAACGAATCTTATGTCTGGATTGTTCGTGCAGTCTATACAAACAACAATCTTTCTATTCCTGTGTATTCCAATATTATGGATAAATGGCCTGAAGGATTGATCTACATCGGAGACCCTCATTCAACCATCGTCAATGTGGATGTGCCTTTCCAACACTACTATATGAGAGGTGTTTCGCAGACAATCTATTTGGAAGAAGAGATTCAAGTCGGTGGACTTCTTACTAGTATTTATTTTGAATTTAATGGTACTGGTAGTCTTGGTCCAGATGCAATTCACGAAGTATATATTGGCACTACAGATAAAAATGTCTTCAGCAATGCAAACGACTGGGTGCCTCTTGCAGATTTTACGCTTGTCTATTCTGGGACATTACCAGTAAACATAGCAGGCTGGCAAAATATTGTGATCGATTTTGATGTCCCGTTTGTTTATGGGGGTGGAAATCTCGTTATCATGACAAATAAATTACTTTATCAATGGTCTTCAAACCAAAACTGGCGTCATACAGCCAGTGGTGGCAACAGATCTATGTGGGCTAGGACGGATAGCTCAGGTCAATATGACTTGGATAATATCGGGGCCGGAAGCATGATAACTACTAGACCCAACATTGCACTATTTCTCGATTCTTCAGGCATGGGTGATCTTCAAGGTGTAGTAACCACAGGAACTCCAGCAGTCCCTGTAGCAGGTGCTGAAATAGTAGTCAATGGGCAGAACCGCAGTACATTTACTAATGATCAAGGTGAATATCTACTCAGATATCTTTATGAAGGCACGCACACCCTTACAGCTAATCGACACGGTTTCCAAGAAACAGTGGTGACCAATGTAATCATAAATGAAAATCAAATAACTACCCGCAATTTCACCATGACACCATTACCTAGTGTAACTGTCTCTGGCATTATTCGTGGCTCTGATACCCTCGAAGGTCTCTCAGGTGCAGAAATCACTATTACTGGATACGAAGATTATGAAGCAGAAACAAATGCAAGTGGTAATTTTAGCATACCTGGTGTCTATTCTGGCTTTACCTATACAATCACAGTTCGTAGAGAAGGATATCTTAACCATGTTAATCAGGAATTTGTAGTAGGTTCCGCACCGGTGAATGTAGACATCATCCTCGAAGAAGTTCCTTTCCCTCCTATAAATCCTCACGCAGAAATAGTTGGAACAGCTGCTTTGATAACTTGGGACGAACCTGATGGAACTTTCCCCGGCGGTGAAGATGTATGGTTTACGCAAGGTGGAGATGGACCTTTGACAGGTGCTATTGGTCTTCAAGATAGTGGTCCTTTTGTAAGTATAGGTATCCACAGATTTACTCAAGAACAATTGCAAACAGCAGGAGTTGCTGGTGCTGATTTGACAAGAGTAGAATTTTGGGCAAACAACGATCCGAATTGGCCTGGCCCTGGCACTGGTTCATTTACTTTCAAGGCATATACAGGTGGCTCTGCTAATCCTTATAACCCTGGAACTGAAATATATAGCGAACCAATACCACCAAATGTAATAACTTGGAACGATTGGACAGAATATGAATTATCCTCACCAGTTCCAATACCTACCAGTGGAGAGTTTTGGTTTGGTTTTGAAGCAAATGTAACTTCGGGTAGGATTTATGGTCTTGGTATGGAACCAACAGTTACAGGCTTTGGAAATGTATTCCAATTTAATGGCGATTGGACAGATTTGATGGTCTTGGCTTCTATTCCAGGTAACTGGATGCTACGAGGAATGGCGTCAGGCGCGACAGGACCTACAATATTGTCACATATACCAAATGATAATCTCAGATTGCCTATCGAAAGTATAAATGCTCGTGGTGAAAATCTTCAGATTTCTGAAAATAGCGCATCTCGCGTTCGCTCAACCGAAACAAGAATAGCCAATAATACAGTCGAGTTTACAGCATCAGATGGTCGTTCTCGCGAGATATCCCAAAGAACAATATCCAACTCCTCCGGTAGAGCAAGCCGACTTGCAAGGACAGAAAGACCTTCAGAAGACCGTATTCGTCAAAACAATAGAGCCTTAGAAGGATACAATCTTTATAGAGCATCTATTTTCACATTGGACGATGAATCGACATGGCTTCCTATAGCGAACAATCTTACAGATACCGAATTTCTTGATGAAAGCTGGGCTAGTGTAGATACAGGGGCTTTCCGCTATGCAATAAAAGCTATTTATACAAACGATGTTTTCTCTATGGCTGCTTTGACAAATATTGTCTCAAAGAATATGACCTCAAGATTGCATATAGAGCTATATACTTTCGATGAAGAACCTGTTAATGGTGCTATTGTCAGATTGGTAAACAACCTCGGTACAGAACATAATGACCAAGTATACGAGCAAGTAGCTACAGGAACGGTTGTTCTTTTCCCTGAAATATGGCATGGTACATATACTCTGACGGTGACCTTGGATCCATATCTCACCTATACTAACACAGCTCTCAGCATACAA
The DNA here is from genome assembly GCA_009777575.1 of Candidatus Cloacimonadota bacterium. Lineage (GTDB taxonomy): Bacteria > Cloacimonadota > Cloacimonadia > Cloacimonadales > WRIO01 > WRLO01. Next base: position 13,610 of record WRLO01000013.1, on the reverse strand, counting down.
TCAGACACAGAATATGGAGTGTTCTTACATGATGGTTCAGGTGGAGATATAGACCTCATTTTCCCTGCTCGACATCCAGTTGCTACGCTAGCCAACAATGATAGAGATGTTGTATTAACATGGCAAGCACCTATACTAGGGAATCCTATTGGCTACAGAGTCCATAAAGGTGGTTCATTTATAACTGAAGTAATCACTGCTATGACTTTTACTGAAACCAATGTAACCCCTGGAATTTACACTTATTCAGTAGTTGCTGTCTTTGAAACAGGATACGCACCTGATGCTTCTGCACCACCAATCACTGTTCCTGGTCCACCACCGCGCAATTTAGAAGCAACTCTCGTTGAGCTTGATGAAACATACAATGTGCTTCTAACATGGGAAGCACCTCTTCTCACGCCGACTGGATACAAGGTTTTCCGTGATGATGATATGCAAAACCCATTGGAGGCTGGTTTAACCACCTTGAGTTTTACTGATACTGAACCTCCCTCAGGTGACAGGACATATTATGTTGTAGCAACATATACGCCTACTTTGGACTCAGAAAGAGTGCCGGTAGAGATACATGTACCTCCATCTAGTGATGGTGACATAACTATAAATATTTCTGCTACCGCCCTGACTGGTAATTTCCCGAATCCATTCAACCCTTCTACTACAATTCAGTTCGACATCAAAGAAGAAGGTATAGTCAGAATCGATATATTCAATATCAGAGGTCAGAGAGTTAATACTCTCGTGAATGATTTCATGACTACTGGCAGATACAATATCGACTGGTATGGAGTTGATGACAACGGTAGAGATGTAGCAAGCGGTGTTTATTTCTATCGTATGCAAGCAGAAGGCTTCACAGATGTGAAAAGAATGCTGCTTATGAAATAAATCTAGAAAAAAATTCCTCTAATTTCCCCCCTTTGTATAGGGGGGATTTAGGGGGATTGACACAATTCTTCATTTAAAATAACACACATAAACTACCCTCTTTTAAATTGTCAATACAAATTTTAAAAGTTTTAGTCATTATATATATAATAAAAACATTAGGAGACATTTATGAGAAAATTATTTCTTGTAATTTTGATGCTGAGTTTGACTATATTTTTCTTGTCAGCCCAGAATAGTTCAAATATTGAGCTCGAAGTTGAAGTATTGTCAAATATTACAAATTTGACAAACGAAACAAACAATAACTATTCCAGAGAGGGGATCTGGTTTGGACATGGTGGCGTTGAGATTCTAGACGAATCTAGATCAATTATGTTTACTCACACCACCGGTGTAGCTGGAACAGGCGGTTTGGGGGTTGCCGGCGGCGGCTGGTATGAATCAGCACATAGATTTTCTGTGGAACAATTGAATTCTATGGGGGTTGCTGGATTAGTTTTGACAGAGATGCAGTATTGGGCAAATAGTCCTGCTTCTGTTCTTGAAAGAAGAATTAGAGTTTATACTGGTGGCTCTGCTACGGATTCAGGGATAATGGTTCATGAACAAACTCTAACAAATGTCACCCCGGGAGCTTGGAATACTGTTGTTTTATCAACACCTGTCGCTATTCCTACTACTGAAGAGCTGTGGTATTCGTTTTACAGTGAAACTCCTCCAAATGTAAATCAAGCTCATTTATATGACACAGGACCAAGATTAAATGGTTTTGGAAACATGAGAAGAGCTGCCGCTATTGCTTGGGGAGGGCAAACTTCTCAAGATGGTAATTGGTTGATTAGAGGTTTTGCTGTAGAAGCCGGTCCGACGGGTATTTTGACTGGGACAGTGACTTCTGCGGGAAATCCTGTTCCTGATGTTCAAGTATCTATTGTAGGGACAAACCATACCACCATGACAAACGCTCTAGGTCAATATACTATTTCTCCTATTTTCGTAGGCACATATTCTGTGACTGCAACAAAATTTGGCTTTATAACTGGAACAAATACCAACATTTCCATCACTGAAGATAACACGACCACATCAAATTTTACATTAGCTGTTTCGCCGACAGTTACTGTTTCCGGGACTGTCATTGCCTCAGACACTAATGCTGGTCTTGCTGGAGCTACTGTTACTATCTCTGGTCCTGTTATTTATGGTCCTATCACAACTTCAGCTACAGGTGCGTTTTCTATACCTAATGTAGTTGCAAACTATACATATACACTGACTATAAGGGCTGTTGATTATGTTCAATATTTAAACAATAACCTTGTTGTAGGAACAGCTCCATTAGATCTTGGAAACATCATGATTTATGAATTTGCTTATCCTCCAAGAAATCTTGAAGCAGCAATTATGGGGAGTTCTGTTAATTTAACTTGGCAAGCTCCTTATCAGCCAGAAATCATAGATGGTTGGTTGAGCCATGTTCAAAGTAACCCCAACTTTACATCAATAGGAGTAAATGCTTCTGCAACGATGATAAAAGCTCATAGATATACAGAAACTCAACTTCTGAATATGGGTGCAGTAGGTCAGCAAATAACTGAAGTCTCATTTATTCCTAGAAATATAACAGCAATCGCATCAACTACAATACAGATATATTCTGGAGGTTCAGGATTTCCATTGAATCCTGGGACGATGATTCATTCTCAACCAGGACCAACTCCACTGATTGATAATCAATGGAATAATGTAGTTTTATCAACGCCTATTACAATACCACAATCAGGTGAATTGTGGATTGCAGTGCAATATATTGTAACTGCTAGCACTCCAATGGGCTGCGATGCGGGACCACATATAGAAGGATTTGGAAATGTAGTTCATCATCCTAGCTGGGGTTGGACTACACTTTATCAGCAGGGAGCGAATTTCACATACAACTGGTCGCTAAGAGCGAAAGTAGAAAGTTCATCTGGAGATTTTTTCCTCAGACCTATAACTTATGGTTTAGAAGACCAGTTAAATACAGTTTTTTCTTCTGGACCAGACTTTATAGTTTCGAGAGAGTATGAAAATATCGAGCTTCCTATATTTTCAGAAGGGAATAAATCTATGCATACTCTCGAGTTTGATGAGCAAAATGATGAAAACAATATCCGCGATCTTACAGGATACAATATTTACAGATCTTTAGTTGCCGATATTGAGAATCCTGCATTGTGGACATCGATTGCAACAAATTTACCAATAACGACATTATCCTACACAGATCCAACATGGGGAGATTTAACTACAAGTTCTTATGTGTATATAATACAAGCTGTATACACAAACAATAATCTTTCAGCACCAGTATTATCAAATCAGCTCTTGTTTACCCCAGAAGGGCATATTTATGTTGGCAACCCTCAATCAACCACATATACAAACTTAAATTCTGTTTTGAATATGAACTGGCGAAACTCTATCACTCAAAATCTCTATTTAGACCACGAAATTCCTATCGGTGGTATTATCACTCATGTCCAATATCGCTTTAGAGCATTCGGCGACATACTGGATATAAACCGACTCGCTGGTGCTATGTGGATGGCTCAGGTAGATTCAAATAAAACAGAATTCGCAAGTACTTCTGACTGGATTCCTTTAGCTGATCTTAATTTAGTTTGGGAAGGTTTATGGCCACTGGCAAACTTAACTGGTGAAAATGATATTTTAATCGAACTTGACCACCCATTTACCTATACCGGTGGCGGGTTAGTAGTGGGTGTGACTAGAGAATTAGATTTAGGACTGGCAATTTACAATAATCAAAATCAATGGCATGTCACAAACAATTTAGGAAGCAATAGAACCTTGTCAAGAAATCATGATTCTATCAATTTAAATTTTGGTGATCCCGGCACTGGAACGCGTTCTGCAAATGTCCCGAACACATTGTTTATCTTCAACACAGCTGGATTAGGTCATCTTTCAGGGACAATCACTTCAGATGGCAATCCCGTTCCTGATGTTCAAATTACCTTAAATGGAACCAATCGAACCGTTTACAGCAATGCAGAGGGGCAATTTTTGTTGCAATATATTCCTCAAGGTAGTAACAATATAACCGCAACAAAGATAGGTTATCTGGACTATATTAGCCCAAATATCAATATCATAGAGAATCAGACTGTAAATCATAATATCCCATTAATTCTTTCTCCTACAGTAACAGTTTCTGGGGTTATTATTGCTTCTGACACCGATTTACCTTTAGAAGGAGCTAATGTGGTTTTAGGTGGCTATGCTCCTTTTGAACCGGTAACAAGTAACGCCCAAGGACAGTTTTCTATATCCGGAGTATTTATTAATCGTTCTTATTCTCTTACTATCAATGCTGTAGGTTTCGACCAAACCGTTCACAATATAGAAGTGGGTGATGTTAATTTACAGTTAGGTAATGTGCTCATCAACGAAATTGCTTTCCCACCAAGAAATGTTACTTATAGAAGGACAGGTCCTACTATTCAAATATTTTGGGAACCTCCCAATCCTTCACAGATGATGCTTGCTGACGATCGCGCTTTAGAAAGTTATTCTATTTATAGAGCAATAGATGGATTACATACAGATCCAGAAAATTGGACTACAATTGCTACCAATATTTCTTTGCTTACATATCACGACCCAACATGGGCAGATTTAGAAGCCGATACTATATACAGATACATGATTACTGCTGTTTATACTCATAACAATGAATCACAAGCAGCTATATCAGACCAAATTTTATTTCTACCTTCTGGATATGTTTATATCGGTAATCCCACATCAACTACATATACTGGGCTAAACATTCTCCAAAATTTCAATCAGAGAAATACTCTCTCCCAAAATATTTATCATGAAAATCTGATTGCTACTAGTGGGCAGATTAAATTTGTTCAATATAGATTTAGAACGCCTACTACAGGAAATCTAATCGAAAACCCATTGCAAATCCAGCTATATATGGCAGTCATACCTGCTGATAAAATGAGTTTTGACTCATCGACAGATTGGATACCCGGTGATCAATTTACTATGGTCTTTGATGGTTTTATACCCGTCAATAATCTTGTTGGTGACAATGATATCCTCATCGAACTTGACACACCTTTTGTTTACACAGAAGGTAATCTCGTGATAGGTTCGACTAGAACTTTTATCGAAAATGAAACTCAATACGCTTCTGGACACGCATGGCATAATACATTGATTGGAAACTCAAACAGAACTCTTTCCAGAAACCATCTCACTCAGCAGTTAGTTATGGGTGATTTAACTGCTGGAACAAGGTCGTCAAATCTTCCGAACACTACATTGATTTTCAGCACCGAAAATATGGGGCATTTAGCTGGCAAAATTACTGATGCTTCTACTAATGCACCTATCGAAGGTGTTGAAATTTCTTTACTTGGAACAACTCGCTCTACTTTCAGCAATGAAGATGGAGATTATCAACTTAGTTATATCAATGCAGGAACTATTGGTATTACAGCATTTATTCCTGGCTATGGTACTTATACAAACGATAATATCTACATCCATGACGGAGAAACTACTACTCTTAATATCTCCTTGACTATGGGTGCAACTATTGAGGTCACTGGCACCGTCATTTCCTCAAATACAAATCTTCCCGTAGTAGGTGCAGAAATCCATTTATCAGGTTATACCCATATTGGACCAATAACAACTAATTCATTAGGAGTCTTCGTATTTTCAAATGTTTTTTCAAATCAAGACTATACTGTTCACTTGAATAATTTAGGATATCAGGAATCAACATATCCAATAGCAACATTAGAAACAAACATTGACCTTGGAAATTTGATGATATGGGAGCTGACCTACCCTCCGACACAAGTGGTTGGGGAAATAGTTGGAGATAGTGTTCATTTAATTTGGCTTCCTCCTTCAATACCAACCCAAAGAGTATGGTTAAATAATGTCTCCGATAATGTAGAAGAACAACTTGATTTGTCATATTTTAGGTTTAATAGACAGCCAGATAGGAGTTTAACACCCATAGATATAGTTGAAGATGAGATATATGATTATGTCCGTGTTGGTCAAGAAAACAATAGACAAAGTCGTATTTTTGAAGGCACTTATAATGTATATAGATCTTTTAGAGCCGACATTGATGATCCAGCTCTGTGGACTACACTCGCTACTAACTATTTACCACAGGACCCAGAGGCGCCACTTTTTATTGACCCAGCTTGGGGATCTTTTGAAGATTGGACATCTATTTTTTATATTGTTCAAACTGTCTTTACAAACAACAATTTCTCTGAGGATGCTCTTTCAAATCGTCTCGATAAATACCCAGAAAATATGGTTTATATAGGCGATCCAACTAGTACAACAAGAGTTAATGACAGGCCTATTCCGACATCATGGGAAACTGGTGTAACACAAGTAATTTTTCTTGATGAAGAAATCACTATGGGTGGGTTTATCACGGGTATCATATTAAATCACAATAGAGTTAATGCACTCACTCCTCCTAATGCTATTTATCATCTTTGGCTTGCTCAAGTTGATAAAAACTCTTTTGACTCTGGCACTGATTGGGTTCCTTATAATGAATTTACTAAAGTATTTGAAGGGACTATACCAGAATTTGCTACAGAACCCGGCATAAACGATATACCAATTCATTTTAATATGCCCGATTCTTTTTTATATACTGGTGGAAATCTAGTTTTGATGGGACATAAAACACACATATCACCTTTCGTCAGTGGTAACAATTTTCTTCATACAGCAACTCCCGGCTCAAATAGGACGCTTGGAGTAGTCTCTTTGTCTGAAAACCTAAACCCTCCTTTTATCACTTACCCAAATGGAACAGCAGTTGCAAATCATGCAAATATTGCCTTTTTCTTTGATACAGGAAATATGGGGCATGTCGAAGGGATTGTTACTGGAGGAATTCCTCCAATCCCACTCGAAGGGGTCGAAATAACTATCAATGACAGCAATAGAACAGTTTTTACTGATGTTGATGGTGCATATTCCATTAATTATATTTTTGCGGGAAACATTAGCTTTACTGCAACCAGACACGGATTTTTGGATATGCAAGTTCCCAATATTCTGATTGAAGATGGTGTCACAACCATTCGTGATTTCGAAATGACGCCTAAACCAAGTGTCACTATAAATGGTATCATAAAAGGTTCCGATACTTTGACTGGTCTTGCAGGTGCTAATATCACTCTCGAAGGGTATGATAATTTTTCTATAGAAACAGATGCCAATGGTTTATTTAGTTTACCTGCTGTTTTCTCTGGTTTTACTTACAAGCTTGTCATTCGAAGAGAAGGATATGTTACTTATGTTGATAATGATTTTATTGTCGGTTCCTCGGATTTAGACATTGAAATCACCCTTTCAGAAATACCTTTCCCTGCGGTAAATGCTCACGCTGAAATCGTTGGAACTTCCGCTCTAGTGACCTGGGATGAGCCAGATGGGTCAGGTTTTGGTCAAGATATATGGATAACTCACGCCCAAAGTGAAACATACCAAGATGCACTCGGTATTTCTGGTGGCCTTGCACATGTTTTTATCCCCGTGCATAGATTTACCCAAGAACAGCTACAAACTTTAGGAGTCGTTGGTGGTAATATCACAAGAGTAGCTTTCCATACAAATGACGCGAATGGGGTTTTTGATATTCATATTTATGCTGGTGGTTCAGCTAATCCATATAATCCCGGTCAGTTGATACATACTCAAAGAGTAGTTCCCTTAGCAACTACTTTCAATTATTTTGATTTAGATACTCCTGTTCCTGTGCCAGAAACAGGCGAATTGTGGATTGGCTATAGAGCTGCTGTTTCACAGGGACATAGTTGCAGTGTTGAAGCAGGTCCCGTTATGGATGGCTTTGGTAACCTATACCAAAATAATGCTGGAAATTGGGTGACTTTAAATGCATTGGGTGTTCAATTTGGTTTTATGATCAAAGCCTTTGTAGAAGATGCTCCGGGACCTATTATATCGTCAATTCTTAGACCTGAAAATTCTGTTCTCAATGCCATTTCTAACCTGGAACCTACAAATAGAAACTCTACCAGTATAAATCTAGAAACTTTTGCTGGAAATTCAAATCTTTCGAGCATGGTCAACTCTCAATCATTTATTTTGGGAAATAATACAACTCGTCCTGAAAATACCCGTTCAAGTAGAATTATGTCCGAGAGAGCTCTTCGTAACAATCGTGCATTAGAGGGTTACAATCTCTATTTAGCTCCACTATTTACTTTAGAAGATGAAGAAACTTGGATGGTAATAGAAAATGGCATCACAGAAACAGAATTTATTGATGAAAACTGGATTAATGTTAACACTGGTGCATACAGATATGCTGTTAAAGCAGTTTATACAAACGGTGTGCAGTCTATGCCTACTTTCACGAATATAGTTTCGGTTAACATGACTTCAAAACTTCAGTTAGAGTTATATGCTTCCGGTGGTGCTTCTGTTGAAGGCGCTCTTGTCAGGCTGGTAAACAATCTCGGAACAGAGTATAACGATCAGATATATGAGCAAATTGCCGCTGGAACTGTTGTTCTTTTCCCTGAAATATGGCATGGCACTTACACATTGACAGTAACCTTAGCTCCATACCTCACCTATTCCAACTCTGCCTTTACCATCATGTCAGACATTGAATATGGAGTTTATTTGCATGACGGCTCAGGTGACGATGATGACCTTATTTTCCCTGTCCGATATCCTGAAGCAAATCTCATCAACAATGACAGAGATGTTTTTTTGACTTGGCAAGCACCTATATTGGGTAATCCTAAAGGATACACTATTTTAAGAAACAGTGAACAAATACCAGAAATCACAACTGAAAGATATTTTACTGATACAAATGTGATTCCCGGTCTTTATACTTACTCTGTCATAGCTGTCTTTGAAACTGATAATGCTCCAGCGGTTTCTGCATCTCCAATAATAGTTCCTGCTCTTCCACCCAGAAATTTGGAAGCAACTCTCGTTAATGAAACAGATGTGTTTTTAACATGGGAAGCTGCCCTTGCCAATCCTACAGGATATAAAGTTTTCCGTGAAGATGACCCAGAAAATCCATTAGAGATTGGTATAACCACCTTGAGTTTTACTGATATTGAACCTCCATCTGGTGACAGAATTTATTATGTTGTAGCGACATATACACCTACTTTAGACTCTCAGAGAATCTTTGTTGAAATATATGTGCCGCCTTCAAGTGATGATGACCTGACAATAACCATTCTCGCTACTGAGCTTACTGGAAATTTCCCGAATCCATTCAACCCTTCTACTACAATTCAGTTCGACATCAAAGAAGAAGGTTTAGTCAGAATCGATATATTTAATATCAGAGGTCAGAGAATTAATACTCTCGTGAATGATTACATGACAACTGGTAGATACAAATTCGACTGGTATGGAGTTGATGACAACGGTAGAGATGTAGCGAGCGGTGTTTATTTCTATCGCATGCAAGCTGAAGGTTTTACCGATGTGAAAAGAATGTTGCTGATGAAATAAAAATTGGTAAGAACCTCTATTTCCCCCTTCCCACTCAGTAAATCTGTGGGGGGGGGGGGACAATGCTAACAACTTAGCATGAATTTGCTCCGTAGTGCCACCACGAAGCGAAGCGGAGTAGCCTGTCATCTCCGATTGGCTTTTTCCGTAGTGCCAATCTCCGATTGGCTTTTTACGATGGTTTATGGCAATCGGAGATTGCTGATACGAACAAGTGTAGGGAACGGATGTATCCGTTCCGCCTTTTGTTCCTCCCCTCACACACCGCTCGAGGTGTGTGAGGGGAGAAAGTTGACACTTACGGGGCAACCCTTGCGGTTGCCCGCTATTGAATTAATTCCCTACCCATAGGGAACACATGTATGCGTTCCGCCCCGTAGGGAACACATGTATGCGTTCCGCCCCGTAGGGAACAGGTGATTTTTTTTCATAAAATAGCTTTGAATTAATTGTAATAAAAACTAATAAAAAATGTAACTTTATTTCAAAAAAAAGTTATAGAATTTAGGAAAGAATATAATCAGAAAATAGGAGAAATAATATGAATTTAGGCAATCCAGTAGCGTTATATGCTTTGTTGTTAGTGCCTGTCTTTGTTCTTTTGTTATTTATATTTAAAAATAAAAGAAAAAGGCAATTATTGAAATTTTGTGATGAGAAATTATTAAATTTTCATAACAAAAATTTTTCAAGTTTTTATTTCAATCTTAGGACTTTTTTATTAGTTATGGTTTATACTTTATTAGTTATTGCCCTAGCTAGACCACAATGGGATAGAGAAGTTCGAATGGTTGACAGTTGGGGACAAGATTTAGTATTTTTAATTGATGTCTCCAAAAGTATGGATGCTCAAGATATAAGACCTTCGAGACTAGAAAGAGCAAAAACACATATAAATCTCTTTCTTGACGAACTTAGAGGTGACAGGGTGGCTATAGTCGCTTTTGCAGGTGATGCCTTAATTATATGTCCATTAACTACTGATTATGCAGCTTTGAAATTGATAGTTTCAAGTCTTTCTACTGAAACTATCACAGATTTTGGAACAAACATCGGAGCTGGATTAAGAAAAGCCGCAGAAGTTTTTGACCAAGAAGCAAATGCCAAAACCATTATACTTTTAAGTGATGGTGAAGACTTAGAAGAAGATGGTTTTCAAATTGCAAGACTATTATCTACAGAAGGCGTAGTCGTTTATACGATAGGGATAGGAACTCCAGAAGGCTCACCGATACAATTTACTAATGAGCGTGGTCAAATTGAATATGCGAGAGATGACCAAGGCAATGTCGTCATCACAAGGCTTGATGTTTTGGGGCTACATAGAATTGCAGAATCAACCGGAGGTCAGTTTTTTATGATCACACCCCAATATTCAGAGATATTTGAGGTTTTAAGACAAATCCAGCATAATGAACGAACAATGATAACTACTAGACAGTTTTTTAGGTATAAAGAGCAATATCATTATTTCTTGATACTAGGTTTGATATTTCTCGTTCTGGAAGGTTTTATAAATTATAGATTTAAGGAGAGAACAAATGTTTAAAAATCTTACTGTAACATCATTGGCACTTAAAATAACATTGGTATTAATGTTTTTATTTATATCAATCAATCTAAATGCTCAAATGAACTACCGAAGGTCTTTTAGAGACTGGCTTGGTAGGAGAGAATGGAATAACAACAATTTTGAAGAAGCTGAAAGACATTTTAGAGAAAATGCTATTGAAAATCCTAATATTGGTGAATTTCATTTTAATAGAGGAACAGCCCTTTATAAACAAGATTATTTTGAAGAAGCTCAAAGGGAATTTCAAATAGCTTTAAATGACAGAAATTTTGAAGATAGAGACCAAATATTTCACAACATGGGAAATATAGCTTTTAATACGGGTGATTATGAACAAGCATTAGAGCTTTTCAGAAGGTCTTTGATAGAAAACCCCGATAACATTGATTCAAGGGTGAATTTTGAACTGACAAGACAAATAATTCAACAACAAGAACAAGAATCGGACGGTGGGGGTGATAGCGATGAAAATGAAGAACAAGAGCAACAAGAACAACAACAACAACAAAATCAACAAGAAGATCAAGACAGAAACGAATCTGAAAGGATTTTACAAGCTATTGAGCAAATGCAAGAACAAGAAAGAGATAGAGAACAACAAGCTCCAGGCCAAAGAAGAGGTAGATTCTGGTAATAATAAAGCGCATTATCAGAAAAAATATATCTTTTTAAAGGCTATAGGAAATAAATTAATTCATTTGAAATGATTATGATTGAACACATAGAAAATTTTAAAACTTATCTTGAAAGTCGTAGTCTATCAATTAATACTGTAGATGCATATCATTCAGACCTAAAGCAATTTTATCAGTTCTGTCTGGAGCAATTTGTTGGTGAAGAAATTCATTTCTCAGAAATTAGTAGTGATTTAGTCAGATTTTATTTAGTTAAACTATTTAAAGAAAATATCAGCAGTAGATCAATATCAAGAAAACTCTCGTCATTGAGAATGTTTTTTAAATACCTTATATTATTTGATATTGTTACTACAAATCCTATGAAATCATTAAAAAATCCTAAATATTCAAAAAAATTACCATTGTTTTTTTCTCAATCAGAAATCATGAATCTTTGTGATTTACCTGATGTTGAAACAATTTCAGGTATCAGAGATAAAGCGATGTTTGAGTTGTTTTATTCATCAGGTTTGAGGATCTCGGAATTAGTAGATCTGAAAATTCAAGACATAGATTTTACAAAAAAAGTTATAACCATTTTGGGCAAAGGTCGAAAAAAACGAGTTGTTCCTTTAACAGAGATAGCTTTAGAATATTTGTTAAAATATAATAAAGTCAGGGATTATAACATAGATTACTTTTTTCAAACAAAGAAAAAAAAATCTTTTACGAGAGGCAAAATTTATTATATTGTAAAAAAATATATTAATCAACTGTCCTTGCGAGCTGGTTATTCACCTCATACTATAAGACACTCTTTTGCTTCACATTTATTAAACAACGGAGCAGATCTATTTGCCATAAAAGAAATGATGGGACATTCATCTTTGGCTACTACAGAGGTCTATACTCACATTAGTCCAGATGTTTTGAGGTCAGAGTATTTAAAAGGACATCCTCGATCAGAGAAAAAATTTGATAAGTGAGAGTATATTCTTCACTTTTTTCTGAATGAAAAAAATAATTAAATTTCACAAAGTAACATCTTAAAAGACTAAATGAACAATATAATGAAAAAAAAGCTCCCATTGAATCATATAAATCAGCATCAACAGAGGATTTTCCTAATATCAAGTTGCAAGTAAAAATAATTGATATGTATTTTTTACAAAAATCGTAAAAAATACCATTTTTTGCATTTATGTAACGATTTTCATGCCATCAAAAGTGGGAAAAATGAACATATTAAAAAAAAAAATGAAGTTATAACATATTATATTATCAATATGTTACAAATTTATAAAAAAAAAATATATATTTTTTTTTTAAAATGTGTTGACAAAAAACCTATAGTGGTATTTTTTGTCCGAACCTGCAAATTATAGCAGTCGATCTTAATAAAGAAATTATATTAGTGGAGTGACTCAGAGCGAAGAGTAGCGACAGCTTTTGGCTGTTGCGATAGATTAAAAAAAGTTTTAAGTGATAACGGAGAGTTTGATCCTGGCTCAGGACGAACGCTGGCGGCATGGATTAGGCATGCAAGTCGTACGCGAATTTATTTTGAAAAAGTGCTTCGGTGCGATGGAAGAATATATTTGAGTGGCGAACGGGAGAGTAACGCGTGGGTAATTTGCCTCTAAGCGGGGGACAACACAGGGAAACCTGTGCTAATACCGCATGTGCCGAGTAATCGGTAAAGGTGGCCTCTATTTATAAGCTGCCGCTTAGAGATAAGCCTGCGTACTATTAGTTTGTTGGTAAGGTAACGGCTTACCAAGGCTATGATAGTTAGGCGGCCTTAACGGGTGACCGCCCTCACTGGGATTGAGATACGGCCCAGACTCCTACGGGAGGCAGCAGTCGAGAATAGTCTACAATGGACGAAAGTCTGATAGTGCAATGCCGCGTGGATGAAGAAGCATTTCGGTGTGTAAAATCCTTTT
>WRLO01000012.1 GCA_009777575.1 Candidatus Cloacimonadota bacterium | reverse complement strand
TTTTGCTACAAATATCGATAATATTCGTTTGTATGCTATGATTTTTATGAAATTAATGTTATTTTAAGAATTATATAAAAAAGGACTTTCAGGAGCGGGCTCATAAATGTGGGGGGATTTTCCCCACATTTTATATAGGGAAAGTTACCACCTTGATGGTTTAACACGCTCGGGTCGCGGTAGCTTGCTTCTCTTTTCTATATCTCAAATCCACAGCTATATACAGTTACAGTTTCATCGCTACGCTGAAATTGACAAGGAATACCTTTTATATGACAGCATCTATTCAATGCTTACTCAAATTATACCAAGCCACAAACTTTTTTATTCCATCATCAAAGGATATCTTGGGGTCATATTTTAACAATTTTTTGCTTTTATTGATATCAGCATAAGTTTTTATCACATCTCCCGCTTGCAAATTCAAATATTTCCTTTTCACCTTTTTCATAAGAGAAGATTCAAGTATGCTTATCATTTCATTTAATGAGATTGTTTCAGATTCTCCGAGATTAAATATCTGATATTTATTTCCTAAAAATATATAGTCTATACTTTTTATTACTCCATCTATAATATCATCAATATATGTATAATCTCTTTGTGTATCGCCTTTGCCATAAACAGGTATTTCTTTGTTTTCATAAATAAGTTTAGTAAATTTGTAGATAGCTAAGTCAGGTCTTTGTCTAGGTCCATAAACAGTAAAAAATCTCAGACATACTATTGACATATCATACAATGAATGATATGTATAACAAAGAAGTTCGCCTGCCCTTTTGGAGGCTGCATAAGGAGATATTGGATTATCTACATTATCTGTTTCTGAGAAAGGTGTTTTCTCATTATTTCCGTACACTGATGATGATGAGGCGAATATAATTTTTTTTACAAAAAATATTCTGCACATTTCCAATATATTCAATGTCCCTGTGATATTAACTTTTGCATAAATAAGGGGATTTTCTATAGATGATCTTACACCTGCCATCGCGGCAAGGTGTATCACCAAATCAAAATTATTTTTCATAAAGATATTTTCTAATGATTTATAATCTGTAATATCTACTTTAAATACTTTGAAATTGGGATAAAAGGAGGCTTCTTTGATATTTTGCTGTTTAATCATGGGATCATAAAAATCACAAAAATTGTCAATGCAGATTATTTGGTGATGTTCTTTCAATAGTTTATCGCATAAATGAGAACCTATAAAACCTGCTCCACCGGTTACTAATATTTTCATTTGTTTCTCCTTGAGATTTATTTACTTTAATTTTTTAAGTAGCTATGTATGGAATCACTGATATTAACTTAATCAACATTTGATTCTCTCTTTTTTACGCGAAAGGATAAAAAATTATTTTTGCTATTTTTGTCAAAATATATTTTTTTATCAATTTTATTATTAATAAAAAAAGTAGAAAATTTGGCAGGAATTTTAGCATTTTAGAATCAATAAAGTTGGTTTAATTCTTTACTATAATGTAGAACGATGAGTGCGAAATAGTCCTGCTTGAGAAATTTATCCAGAATGTAGGTGTCGGTACCAAGTTAATCAAAAGAGTCAAAATTGCTATTATAAAACAAGTAGGTGAAGCTCTGATAATCACAGATGAACATTTGAAAGCTTATTAGATTGAATTATTTTTCAAAAACTCTCATATCCGCTTTAATAACCTCTAGTATTTCCTTAGTTTCGTCATAATTAAATTTTTTTATTTGTTTTAAAGCATTCTCCAGAAGTAAATTTGTATTATCATCAAAATCATATCCCACAAGATTTTTGAGTATATCTGTGCAAGCATCGCTATCATAATTATCTATTGCTTCTAAGGCAATGTCAATATTTTCAGACAAGGTAGTTTTATCACCTTGAGTTTTTTCTATATTTTCATCATCAGATGGAAAAAGTATAGCTAATTGATCATGTAAAATTATCAGTTTTTTCATAAAACTTGGAAATTGTTTAACACATATCTCTAAATTGTTATTTTTTGCTGCTGTTTCCAATTTAAACGCTGTATCAGACAAAAGAATAGCTCCTACGCTACTAAGAGTCGACTTCAATGTATGAGCAGAGATTGCAAACAGTTTTATATCTTTATTATCTATATATTCTGTCATTTTGTCTAAACTTGCATTTAAATCATCATAAAAAACTTTCAAACATTGTCGATATAAGTCATAGTTCCCACTAAATCTTAATAGACCTATTTCTGAATCTATATCATCAACATTTTGAAGTGTAAAGAAGAAATCATCATTGATATCAAAGATTGAGCCATTAATTTCAGAGTCTATTTTAGTTTTTTGAAGAATTTTTTCTGAAGGAAGGAAGGTTAACAATGTATTACGGAACACATTCATATCTATAGGTTTAGATATAAAACCATCAAAATCATTTGCAATAAACATTTCACTAGCACCTTGGATTGCGTTTGCGGTTAGGGCTATTATCGGTAACTTACTAAAGTTTTCTCCCAGTTTTCTAATTTCTTTTGTTGTTTCAATACCATCCATTTCAGGCATCATATGATCCATAAAAACTATATCAAAATCTGTCTCGACCACCATTTTTATAGCTTCTTTGCCAGATGAGGCTGTTTTCGCATTGATTCCGAATAAGTTTAATAAACCAAGGGCAACTCTTAAATTGAACTCATTGTCGTCTACAACCAATATATTGGCTTCTGGAGCATTGATATAACTTGTTTTATTATAATCTATTTCTTGTTTGATTTGTGAATATACACCTACTACCAATGGGATCATTATAGTAAAGACGCTACCTTCGCCTAATTTACTATCGACACAAATGCTCCCCCCCATCATCTCTATATATGTTTTGCTTATTATTAAACCCAAACCTGTGCCTGAAATATAGCGGTTTTTATCAGATTTCGATTGTTCAAAAGCATGAAAAATCTTTGGTATCACTTCATCAGACATTCCTATTCCACTATCTTTTATTATAAATTTTATTATTTTTTCATCTTGAAACATATTTATTGAAAATTCTACAAACCCTTTTTCAGTGTATTTTATAGCATTTCCTAGTATATTGGTCAAAACTTGTCGAAGCCTTATATCGTCACCATATAATGTCGATGGCAAATCACCACTTTTTTCAAAACGGAATTCAAGTCCCTTTTCTTTTGCCATAAACAGAAACATCGAGGCTACATTATCTACTAACAAACTGAAATTATAATGTGTAAGGCTTAATTTCATTTTGCCTGCTTCGATTTTTGACATATCCAAAATGTCATTAATAATCGACAACAAAGATTTGGCTGTGAAGTTTATGTCTTTCACATAATCCATGTCATTTTTTTTAAGTTTAGAATTTAATAAAATGTCGGACATTCCGATTATTGTGTTCATGGGAGTTCTTATTTCATGACTCATATTCGCAAGGAAAGATGATTTTAGTCTAGTAGCGTCGTCAGCACGTTTTTTGGAATTATAGATAAATGTCAATATTACACATAGTATTATTATCGATATAACACCCGTAAGTGACAATATCAACAACATGACATTTGTATCTTGATAAAACTCATCAACGGGTACTCCAATATAAATTTGCCACCCATTGAAGAGTTTACGACTATAAAAAACACTTTCTACATTTGTAAACGACCAAGATTTAAAAGCGGTTAGTTCCTGACCTTCCCTCATCAGTATAGCAAAATGCATAAAATCACCAATCTCATTTCTCAGATCATCCAATTTTATGCCTATTATTGATTCTTCAGAATGGGCAATGATTCGTAGCTCTGTATCTATCATTGCGCCATAACCTGTATCCATTAACCTTATACTACTTACACTTTCTCGAATAGTTGAGAAATCAATATCAAATGCAACTATACCTATTGGAAAGTGGTTGCTATCATGTAAAACTTTTGATAAAGTTATGATTGTAAAATTTCGATATAGACATGTATAAGGATTTGTAAAATATACCTTTCCAATATTTTTATAGGCTCCTACAAACCATGGGCGAGAACGAACATCATATTCATGTTCATTTATATAAACTATATTGTCAAAATGTAGATATTGATCATTAATTATGGCATAAGCATAATCTAAACCTCCATATCGGCTATCGTCTTGTTGACGCATGAAATCTGAAAATCGTTGTAAATCTTCTGTTATGCTTTCTATACTAGCACCCATAGAGTATAATTCTTCTATTCGTTCTGCAAGATTTTCAAATGAATTTTCATAAGTATGTAAATAAGTTGTGATAGTTTCTGCTGAAAATTCGATGATGGCTTCTCCATAAAGGGATATGTCTCTATTCACCACCGATGAAGCAAAAAAATTGCCAATAATGATCATAAATAGAAAAACAATTGTTACCATCAAGTATTGAAACATCAAATTTGATTCAATACTATATCTTTTTACAAATCTCTTCAATGTCATAAAAATCTTTGGATTCGCTTAGCTACATTTTGAGGATAAATTGGTTTTACGATAAAGTCTGAAGCTCCCAATTTTAAACATTCATGCACATATTCATTTTTGGCATTACCGGTTAAAAATACGATTGGAGCCTCATGCCCATCAGTGATCAGTTTTTCAGCAAGCTCTATTCCATCCATATCAGGCATGTCTATATCCAAAATAAATAAATCCGCTCTAATCTTTTCGAGCAATTTCAAGGCTTCTGCTGCTGAATTAACTGCTATCACATTACAAGGCAAGTGTCTCAAAGATGATTTTAAAATGAATAGACAATATGCTTCATCGTCTACAGCAATAATATTTTTTATTTTTATATCATCATCACTCTTATCGGTTTCTGATGATAAACCATCTTGATTTACAGTAGCCATATTTTTTTTATTTTTTGTATTTTGTTCTTCTTTTCCATATAAAGCCATTTGGATGTCAATTGACAATGAAGATATGTTCGATAAGAGAAAAGATATATAAGACTCAATTTTTTGGGGATTATCTTTATTTAAATCTTTTATCTGATTTTGGCAGTCATAAGCCATCTCAAGTGCATAAACGCTTTTTAATAAACCTACAATGTCAAGAAGATGTTTAAATACACTATCATAATCCTTATTTTCTAAAGATGTTTTCAGTTTAGCTTCTTTCACTGGAAACGAGGTGACAAATATATCAAGCTTTTCGATGAATATATTCCATTGATCCAAAGGCATATTTTTCGTTTCTTCTGTAAATATCAAATCTGGAATATTGTAAATATCATATCTTATATTCATTTTGTCTTTCTCCTTTTACAAGTATTTTTGTATCCTACTTGCGACATTTTGCGGATTTATCGGTTTCACTATAAAATCTGCAACGCCTACTTGAAGACATTCTTGAACATATTCCATTGTAGCGTTACCAGTTAAGAAAATTATTGGTGCATATTGACCTTGTTTTCTCAGGATCTTGGCTAACTCTATACCATTCATGCCCGGCATATCTATATCCAAAACAAATAAATGAGGTTTTATCTTGTTTAGCATATTCAAAGCTTCTTTACCAGAATTAGCTGCGATAATCTTACAGGGAACATCTTTTAACGCGGCTTTAAATAAATGGATGCAATACACATCATCATCTACTGCTAAAATACTCTTACTCAATCTTTTATCCTGAGTGGTTTCAGGGATTGATACAGGAATTTTTTGAGATTCTTTTTGCGTTAGTGCCATTTGTATATCCAGAGACAAGGCTGTTACACTCGATAAAAGAAAGGCTACATAAGACTCGATTCTCTCTGGTTTACTCTTATCAAAGCCATACAACCGTTTTGAACACTCGTCTGCTAGTTCAAAAGCATTGATATCGCGAAGCATTTCTTGAATTTCTACAAGAAGCTTCAAGGTTACATCCATGTTTTTAGTATTTAATGATGATTTTAACTTCATTTCTTTAGTGGGGAAGGTGATGATAAATACCTGTAATACATCAACATATTCGTCCCATTGTTCATCAGTCATGTCTTGCATTTCTTCTGAAAAAACTAGATCGGGTATGTTAAATATTTGTTCTCTGATACTCATTCTATTTTTTCCTCCTTAATTTTTTACATGATTTATATTTCAAAATAAAGTGTGTTTACGCCATCAACAAACTCATGCCGTATCTGATTGGAATATTTTTTTATCATTTTCATTGATATAATATTATCTGTTGATTCTATCACATTTATCGATTCGCCCTTGTATGAGACAGCTATCTCAAATGTATTAGCACGCTTAGAATAACTTATTTTCATTGAGCAAGCTTCATAAATGGGGACAATAACATTGTTGATTATTTCATCAACTAAAAGATAAAGTTTCGCTGCAGTTGTAATCTCTATATAGTTTCTGATACAAAAATTTTCAAGAGAATTATATAAATCTATGAAATCAAAATCACGGCTTTGGATTTCATAACTTATTGAATGCAGTTTGGTTATATAATCTCTTGTTTTTTCTTTTTGAGGACTGTTAAATATCATGTCTGGATTACCTTCCTCATAAATCTTTTGTTCGTCTATATAAAATATTCTATTCGCGGTATTGCGTAGAAAATCTACATTATATGTCTCTATCAACAATGTTAGTTTGTTTTGGGTATAGTTCTCTACATAAGACATTATTCCATCTACAGCTACTTGTTCTAACATACCTGGAGAATCGTCTATCAATAATATATCAGGATTCATCGCTATACATCTGGCAAGTGCCACTCTTAACCTTTGCCTCTCATACATTTGATGGGGATAAAGATTTGCTTTTTCGGCTAATCCGACTGATTTAAGTAACTGCATAGATTTAATTTTTGCTTGTTCTTTGGAAATATTTTGATATTTTATTGGACCCAATGCAATATTTTCTTGTAATGTTAGATGTCTAAACAATCGAGAATCTTTAAAAACCATACCTATCTTACGGCGAGTTTGGATAATACTCTTCATCTCTATAGGTTTTCCCATAAAAATTATCTCTCCAGAATCTGGTGGGTCTAAGTAGTTTATAGCTCTGAGCAAGGCTGTTTTTCCGGAGCCTGAAGCTCCAATTAATGCTATAATATCTCCTTTATTTATTTCTGCATTTACTTCTTGTAAAACGATATTTTTTCCATACTTTACGCATAGATTATTGATTGACATGATACTCATAAAACTATTCCTCTTTGTATTCGTTTTACTAAATACTTAAAAAAATAAATCAATAAAGTTATTAGAATAAAATAAATCAAAGTAGCAAAAACTAATGGGAAAAATGGGTCAAAGGTCCTACTTCTGATTATTTCTACTGCCCGTGTCAGATCCATTATAGCTATATATCCCAAAATTGCCGTTGTTTTTAATAAATTAATAAAACTTTTGGTATAGTCTGATATTGAATAATATAATACTTGCGGATAAACTATACTGATAAAAACTCGAGATGATGAAAATCCCAAACTCTTAGCTGCTTCTATTTCTCCTTTATTGACCATAGAAAAAGATTTTTTCAAGACCTTAGCTACCTCCATACTTGATAGCATCGTAAAGACAATAATAGCAATTTGGATATTTGTCAATGAAGTTCGTGAAAACATAATGTAAAATGCTATTAATAAAAGCATTACTATAGGTATTCTATTTATAAACTCATAATAAATATTGCCTATCCATTTTAAGAAAATATTCTTTTGAGATAGTAAATATGCTATAATACTTCCCAATATAGTTCCTAATATTTGTGCTAAAACTGCAACCATTAATGTGACCTGAAAACCTTCTAACAATAACCTCCATCTATTATCTACAATAAAATTTGTCCTTATCCCATTCTTGAACCATGAAATGAATAAAGAAAATTGATTAGGCTTCGCTTCTTTATGTTTGACTAATGATATTACAGCTGCATTGTCCTCATAAATTGGGTCTGAAAACAAGATAGCACCATCAAAATTATGCTGACTTTGAAATACATCAATCCCAATATCTGCTCTTCCACTCTCAACAAATGCTGTTATTTCGTGCAAATTCAAATGTATGACTTCCAAGCCCATTCTCTGTGAATAAGCAAATCGTTTCGCTATTTCTACACCATAGCCTACTAGTTCACCATTTATATTAAAATATGAAAAAGGTCGTGTTTTTCCCGATGTAGCGAGCCTTAATATCCCATTTTCTTCTGATTCTGATATATCCGGTAATATGGGACGAGAACCTTCAGGATTACGAATCCATCTTTTTTTAATATCAACTAGTGTCCCATCTTCTCTTATATTTTGTAAAAACTGATTAAAATTATTTATTATCTCAGGATCTATTGATATTGCACTTGTTTGGGTTATAAACATTTCTGTCGGATAAAGCTCATGAACATCTACAGCATTGGCTGTCAATGTTCTCATCAAATTTGCCACTGAATGATGCAACATAAATCCGCTGATTCTACCTGTATTAAAATCTACCACTGCTAAATCATAATCATAATAATACACAGGTATTCCTCGAATGACTTCAGTTACTAATTTATCAAAGACTGTCCCATACATGACACCTATTCTTTGACCCATAAATGGTGTTGATAGTGATAGATCATCAATAAGATTATCCATTTCATCATCGTCCCTTAGGGCTATAATACCAAATGTGTCATACCAGACTGGTTCTGAAAATATTACACTTTGTCTTCTCTCTTCTGTTATGCTTACATTTGCTAATCCGATATCTGCTCTTCCTGCCATTACAAAAGGTATCAAAGAACTAAATTCCATATCAGAAAAGCGAACTATCATATCCTCATGTGCCGCAAAAAGCCTTGCTAACTCTATGCTGTAGCCATTTAACCTGCCATTAGATCCCAAAAATGAATAAGGTGGTCTATCGCTACAGGTTGCAACACGCAAAACTCCATTTCTTCCAGAGGTATTTATTGATATTATATCTGCATCGAGATCTGGATTTCCTGAAAACCATCTTTCTTGTATTTCTGTAAGTATCTCTCGCCTATCTAGATCTTCTAAAAAATTATTAAATCTATTAATTACATCTTGGTTTGTTGAAAAGGCTCCCATCGGCAATTTAAATAAATGTGAAGGAACTTCATGAACAATTAAATCATGGTTTTCCGGTATCCTCTCCAACAAATTCAAAGACACCAAATCTGTCATATAGCCATCTATTCTGCCTCTTCGTATATCTTCTATGCCAGCTGAATAGTTTAAATACGAAACCGTGTTTGCTCTTAAAAGGTTTTGAGCTACCGCTTCGGCTAAAGATCCTAAAGAAACACCTATCCTACGACCAATAAAGTTAGTATAGTCTGTATTATTTCCGATTTGATGATGGGTTCGTAAAACAAGTATGCCACATTGATCTTCATAAATTGGTTTTGAAAATAATACCCTCTTTTGTCTTTCTGTAGTTATTCCTATTCTATCTATGCTGATATCTACTAAACTATTCTCAACCAAGGGTAGTAAATCCTGAAATGACACATTGACAAATTCAACTTCCCTACCTAAAAATTCACCAAAAAGAAGGGCAATATCTACGCTATATCCAGAAAACTCTCCTGTATTATCTTTATAAACAAAGGGTTCTGCTTCAGCAGATATTGCTACTTTTAGATTTCTTTCCAATGGGATATTGAGTGGTAGATTTATATCATCTAAATTCGTTTTTTCTAACAGTTTTTTTCTACTTTCTTCAATACTCATTTCTTTTGTAAAATCAATTGTAAACCAGTAGTCTTGCAAATATTGAAGTATCCCAGATTTTTCCATTTCATTTAGAAATAAATCAAAACTATCAATTATAACTTGATCATTTGATATAGCTGCTATGATAAGCCTATCTATCTCATGAGGTATAGGTATTAAATCGTATATATCATGTCCAGTTGTTGCTATTTTTGCCCGTAAAAATGATATTGATTCCATAAAACCAAAGACTCGTCCATTTCGAACATCGTCTATTGCGGTTTCAGTATTTTGATATATTATTGGTGTTGCACCTATGTTTTGAGTGGTTGTATAAGTAAATGCTCCTGATAGGACAGCTATCCGTTCTCCTATAAAATCATTTATGTCGACACCTATCTTTTCACCTCTACGAACTATCAAAACAGCTCGAGTCACAAGACTTGGTTCTCCAAAAAATAAATTGTCTCTTCTTTCGTCTTCCAATGATTTTGTGGCTGCACTCATATCAGCATTACCTGCTACTACATAATGAGTTATTGCCTCATAAGGCATAAAAGAAAATTCGGGTCTCTTGTCTATATGTTGAGCAAAACGACTTATCATTTCTGCTCCAAAACCGATTGGATTGCCCTGTGGATCAAGATAACTTAACGGAGGATAATTACCTGTGTCAGCAATTCTTAATATTCCGTTTACTCCTGTAAATTCAAAGACTGGGATATCCTCAAAACGCGGTAATGAGGCGCCCAACCATCTATCTAAGATTAATTGATAAGTTCCATCTGAGACTATAGTGTAAAACCATTCATTATATTGATCTCGAAGCTCTTCTGTATGAAATACAAAAGCTGCTTCTTTTAAAAATACATCACTCGGTACCCATAAATACTCAAAATCTGCATAGAGCCCACTGCTAATCATTTGTGGTAAATATTGGTGTCCAACTATGATTGCATCGATTCGACGACTACTCAATATCCTAAGTAAATCTGCTATATTAATACTTTCTGTTACAGATCTTGCGACAAATAATTCCCTAGCTAAAGAACCATATACATCGCCTGCTTCTACACCAAATCTTTTTCCACTATCCACAAAATCTTTATATGTTCTTGTCCCACTTATGGCTTCTTCTGCTCTCCTATTTGTGCAACTATAAAAAAAGGAAATTAATATAATTAAAAATAAAAACGAAATCCAAATTTTTTGTTTTTTGATTATGTTGATATGTTTTGCATAGTTTTTCTTATTAATAAAAAAAGACAACTTTTCTCTCATACCTCCCCTCCTTGATTTGTGATAGGAAAGGTAAAAAATCCTTTTACATCTATTCTAGTTTCTCTATTCACAGCTCCTCCAATATATTTTTTCCATTAAAATGACAATATTTTTACTTTACTCTTTATGTCAAGTGTTTTTCTTGAAAACAATTTCTAATGATTTAACAAATAGCTCAAAAAATATAATTGTTGACAAAAAAAAATAGATTTATTATTTGTCACTCATTGTATAATGAGTTTTCTATTTAAGAACAACACAGACCTTGATTTATACAAAATTGTTATTAAAGGAAAAAAATTTATGAAGCATTCAAAATTATATACCTATTCTTTCTTATTGGCATTGATTATAGTTCTTTTTATTGTTTTTAGAACATCAGTTATAAAGAACAGTTATTCAGAGACCATTGGTTTTGTTGACGAATCAGCAAATAGCGATTACATTGTAGAAAATGCTATTAATTTTTCTCTGGAAACAAAGCAAGAATATGAAAAACTTACTGATGATATTTTCATTAAAAACATGGCAGATTTTTCCATTGAGATATTTAAGAAAACAATATCTCCTACAGAAAATTCTCTTGTTTCACCACTATCTATAATGCTGGCATTGGCTATGACAGCAAACGGAGCAGATGGGGAAACACTCTTTGAAATGGAAAGATTACTTGCAGGTAGTGCTTCTATTTCTGACCTAAATGATTATTTACATAGCTTTACTGAAAATCTACCAAGTATTGAAAAGTCAAAATTAGAAATAGCAAACTCAATTTGGATTCGTGACGATGGAAGCCTTACTATAGTTCCAGATTTTCTTCAAACCGCGATAGATTTTTACAAAGCCACAATAAATAAATCTAGTTTTGATATACAAACATTAAATGATATAAATGATTGGGTGAAATCAAACACAGATGGTCTGATAACAGAAATAATTGAAAGAATAGAAAGAGACGATATAATGTTTTTAATCAATGCTGTAGTCTTTGATGCTGAATGGATGAGTGGATATGAGGAAAGTGATGTTCGAAAAAGAGATTTTACAAATAAAAATGGAAATGTTGTGAACATTGATTTCATGCATTCTGAAGAAGGACTATATATCGAAAATAACATGGTGATAGGCTTTAGAAAACCTTATATCCACGATCATTATAGCTTTGTAGCTCTACTTCCAAAACAGGATGTCAATATAGAAGAATACATTTACTCGCTTACAGGAGAGAGTTTTATTAACACTTTAGAAAATTCCTACCGTAGCGTAGTAAGAGCTTCGATGCCAAAATTTGAATTTGAGTATGACATAATTTTAAATAGTACTCTCATGGAACTTGGTATACCATTGGCATTTAATGAACATTTTGCAGATTTTAAGAAGATGGCAACTTCTCGTGTAGGGAACATTTTTATTTCTAAAGTCCAGCACAAAACCTTTATTTCCGTTGATGAAATAGGAACAAAAGCAGCTGCAGCGACTTCTGTGACAATGACTGCTAGAAGTGTCCCGCCACCACCCAAGATTGTGCATCTTGATAGACCTTATGTATTTGCAATCATAGACAATAAAACAAACGTACCAATATTTATTGGCACTATAATGGCATTTTAAAAAGTAAAGGAGATAAAATGAATCAACAAAATAGGGATACTTTTTCCAGTAAATTTGGAGTTCTTATGGCTGTCATTGCTTCAGCGGTAGGACTCGGTAGTATATGGCGTTTTCCATATTTACTAGGCGAAAACGGTGGAGGTGCTTTTTTAATCATCTACATTGCATTCATGATACTTATAGGAACTCCCGTAATGTTATCTGAATTTATTATAGGACGAAAAGGCCAAGGCAATGTATTAAGATCTTTTAAAAACTTATCCCCTAAATCTCATTGGTATTTAGTTGGGTTAATGGGAATATTGACCGCATTTGTTATACTTTCATTTTATAGCACCGTTGCTGGTTGGGCTTTTCAGTATATGATATTTTCTGCAAAAAATATCATTACTCAACCTGTTTCGATAAATCATGCTCAGGTATTTTCAGATTTTACTTCGACTATTGTTTTACCTTTGACTTGGATGTTTGTTTTTGTAGGACTAACTGCCCTAGTCGTTGCGTTTGGTGTCCAAAAAGGTATAGAAAAATACTCAAAAATCCTTATGCCTATCATGTTTTTAGCTCTTATATTATTGGCTATTAAAGGGTTAACACTACCAGGTTCTATGGAAGGCTTAAAATTTTTGTTTTATCCAGATTTTTCAAAAATTAATACACACGCTATTCTTAGCGCACTAGGTCAAGCTGCTTTTTCTCTCAGTGTCGGTAATGGCATTATGATCACTTATGGTTCATATATCAAAAAAAACGAAAATCTACCCTCAACTGCATTTTCTGTCACCATTATTGACATTGTAAGTGCTACTATATGTGCTATAGCAATCTTTCCGGCTCTTTTTGCTTTAGGCATGAGACCAGAGCAAGGACCAGGCCTTGTTTATGTCGTTTATCCGGCTATTTTTGAACAAATGCATGGAGGTCATTTTTTTGCTATGTCTTTTTTCTTTATGTTGATTATAGCAGCTCTGACATCCGCTATACCTATGTTAGAAGTGGCTGTAGCTACTCTAAAAGAAGAGCTGAAAATGAGTAGGCGAAAGGCAACAATTATCAGTGCTACATTCCCTGCCATAATCGGTATATTTACTACATTATCCTTTGGACCATTGCGGAATGTAAAAATAATAGGTTTAAATATTTTCGATGCAAGTGATTTTTTAGCTTCAAATATTTTATTACCCTTAGGTATATTAGGAATAGTCCTTTTCTTGGGTTGGTTTTATAGTAGAGAACATATAAAAGAAGAAATTACAAATCAAGGAAAATTATCAGCAAAGTTTTTCCCTGTGTTTTTATTTTTGATCAGATATATTATTCCTATAGCTGTTCTAATCGTCTTTTTAAAAGGATTAGGGATGGAAGGTTTTGGTTTGATGGAACATTGGTTGGGTGAGTAATAATTGTCTCTAATTTCAAATATAGGATGATAAAATGCAATCTATTATGATTCGTGAATGGAAAATGTCTGATGTATCCGATTTAGTTAAAATGATAAATAACAAAAAGATAACAGACAATATGCGCGATGGTATCCCCATACCTTATACTGAAAAAGATGCAGAAATTTTTATCAGTTCTGTTCATAATGCTGATAAGGACACTCAATACGTTTATGCAATAACATCAGAAGATAAGATAGCTGGAAATATTGGAATTTATAGAAAAACCAATATATACAGATATTCTGGTGAGCTTGGATATTATATATCAGAAAATTATTGGAATCAAGGAATTGCAACCGAAGCTATCAAACAAATTTGTGAATTAGTATTCTTGAACACAGATATAGTGAGAATAATCGCAGACCCATTTTCATACAATATTGCCTCATGCCGAGCATTGGAAAAAGCAGGTTTTCTATTTGAAGGTTTATTAAAAAAAAATGCCTTTAAAAATGGCAAATTTATTGATATGAAATTGTATTCTTTAGTCAAAGATAATATATAGATGTCGTATTTAAAACCGTGGACTAAGAATTCGGAATTAATTAAACAGAAAAACTCCAATCATATCTTTCAAAAGGACTCATGTACTTCAACGATTTAACAATCTATTTTATTGGGATATCTATAATAGAAATTAATAAAATTTGAAAATGCAGAGAAAATTTTAATAATATTCTACTTTTTTCTATCCAAAAGTAAAACTCGCTAACCTTAGTATAATAAATTAATGAAAAAAATATATTTATACTTTAAAGGAGTTAGTTATGAGAAAATTACTTAATGGTTTAAGCAATAAGTCCCTATTAGTAGTTTTGTTGATGAGTTTGATGATAGGTATATTATCAGCTCAAGGTGGCGAGGTTGTAGCACCACCACGATTTGTAAAGGCATCTGACATGGTCGACCATGTTTATTTGACTTGGGAAGCTCAAACAGTGATGTGCAATCTTACAAAATCTATAGAGATGGAGATATTGTAGCAGAAATCGCCGATTTCCAAATAATTGACCCTGATGTAATAACACGAAAACAGACCCCATATTGTAGCGGCAGAGCTTGCCTCTGTTCGTATTGACATCTACAACCTAAGAGGACAAAAGATTCGCACCCTTGTCAATGAGGTTTATGGAGTAGGAAATCATCAAATCACTTGGAACGAAACAGACAACAATGGACTAATTTTAGGTAGTGGGCTTTATTTTTATCGAATGCAAACAGGAGAATATTCATCAATAAAGAAGATGATGCTTTTGAAATAACTCATCAAATATTTATAAACTATTTCTCATCTACTTGGGGGGATGGCTCGTATGAGGTAATTCTGTTGGGAATCAATCTCGTTCTCCTCTTAGTCTATTCGAGTTCTCTTCCTTGAATATCTAACGAAGCAATCTAACTCATCTATTTTCAAATTTTTTATTATTGACTAAACTCTACAATATGAGATTCATTTACAAGTCCAGAACCACCTTCTATTATGACCCTATCACCTTCTTGTAGCCCTTCTGTTACTTCTACAAAATGCCTACTTTCCAGTCCTGTCACTATATTTCTGAAAAAAGCTCTCCCATCTACTGCTAAAATTACTGTATTAGCCGACAATAATGCAGTTCTGGGAATCATCAAAACATTTTCTTTTGCTTCTGGAATCAGCTCAACTGATGCAAATTGATTGTTTCGTAGTTCTCTTTGGGGTGTTCTAAACTCAATACGAACCCTATTCAGTCCAGTAAGCCTATCATTTTCTGGAGATATAAAAGCAATAAAAGCTTCAATATTTCTTCCATCGACAATCACTCTTGCTCTTTGGTTTAATCTTAGTTGCCTGACATCTGTATTGGTCACATTTACTTCGATATAAACATCTTCATTATTAATAATTCTGAATAAAGGCATGCCTAATAAAGGGCTGTAATTGTCGTTTATACGAAAATTAGACTGCGAAATAGTCCCTGAAAAAGGAGCTTTTACTTCAAGGTTTTCTTTAGCTAGTTCAAAAGCTGTTCTAGCATTGATATAAAAAAGCTCTGTTTCTTCGAAACTTCTTTGGTCAATAGCATTTTGTTGAAAAAGATTTTGAGCTCTCTGGAAATTATTTTCAGCAAGATTGAAATTTGCTTCAGCCTGCATCAGACTATTTTGATCAATAACAGCCAAAACTTGACCCGTAGTCACTTGTTGCCCTTCACGGACATTAATTCTATCTATTCTACCAGCCATATTGGGTAAAATGTTTATAGCTTGGTCGAAGACTACAAAGCCTGAATAATTTAACACTCTTTCTATATTTCCTATAGTTACTACACTTGTTCTAACATAACGAGCACCGGTAAACTCTTCTCCATTTTCAGCAATCACTTCGTTTTCATTTACTTGGCAACCAGTGCAAATGCATAAAATAAAAACTATCAGTATTAATATTGCTTCTTTTAAATTTTTGTAATTATCTACTTTCATTATTTTCCTCCTAATAAATTATTTAGTCTATTTTTTGAATTCATATAGTCATAAATACTATTTATGAATTGTATATTCGATGCCAATGCGGAATTTTGTGCGTCTGTCAAAGCCACATTGGTTGTCATACCCTGTTGATATAAGTTTCTGATGATATTCAGAGATCTCTCTGCAAGATCATTTGTCTTTTCGTTTTGTATAACATTATTCACTGAGCTATCAAAATCAAACCAAGCCTGCCTTGCTTGTATATCCAATCCTCTTGTCCCTTCTTCCAGAATTTTAATTTGGGATCTTAGCTGAAATTCGTTTGCTCTAAAATTTGTAATATTTCTGAAACCATGAAATATTGGAATACTGACATTTGCCATTATTTGCCAAGTTGGATCCCTTAAAAATCTAATTTGGTCGATTTGAGTATCGTTTGATGTTTCATAGCTAAAACTCAAAAAAGCAGTAGGCATAAAATCTGCTTTCGACATGTTTCTCAAATAATGTATAGATTCTTGGGTTCTAGAAAGATTAATTAAATCAAGATTATTGGTTTGAACCAAATTAAGAAAATCATTCATTTGACTTCTCTTTACTTCATTGTCGAGAATTGAGAAATTTCTAATTTCTTGTAATACTTCATCTATAGGAATGGCTTCTGGCATCGGTATATTGTAAATATCTTCTATTCCTAAGGTTAATGCCCAGATTTGTTCAATGTTTATGAGTGTATTCCATAAAATATTTCTTTGATTTTCAATCTCTAATATCCTCAGTTCCCATTGCATAACATCTGTTTCGAGTCCAATTCCATTTTGAAATAAAATTTCTGTATTTACTTTTAGTTCTTGACACAGAGACAAATGAAGTCTTAAAACCTCGTATGTAGAAAGAGTTTGAAGAATCGTATAATAATACTCGGTAACCATACTTTCAGTTTCGAGTAACATTTTTTGATAATTATTCTGACTCATTTCATATTGTAATCTGGATACATTTTGAGCGTTGTAGATTCTCCCACCAGTAAATAAAATCTGTTCTAATTGCAAACTTGTGATATGATTTTGCTTGTCTTGCATCGTTATTGGAGGCATTTCTTCGAATAGCTCAAATTCAATGCCTTTATCCAAAATTAAACCTGTATAAATAAAGTTTATTCTTGGCATGAATTGAGCTTTTGCATTCTGAAATGTCCATCTTGCAGATTCCATCTGATAATATGAACTTTGTAAATTTAAATTATTTTCTCTTGCCATTTCAATGGCTTTTTCAAGAGAAATAGTTTCTTGAGCGAGTAACATGCCCAAAGAATAAAAAACAAGCACTAGATATGTAAGCCTTTTCATCATAACTCCCTTAAAAGTCTTTGTTCAGCTTGTCTCAAGGCTTCTTCGGGACTAATGGTTCTATTAAATACCCTTTCCAAAACTATTTCTTCGAAATTTCTTCTAAATTCAAACCATTCTGGTATCTGAGGCTCAAATTCAGCATATTCTAACTGTTTATATACCTCAATCATTCCGGGGTGATGTTTTAGCATAGCTTGTATATAAGGCTGCTCAAAGGCACTTCTTCGAATTGGCATATAATAAGTCAATGAGGAAAATTTCGCAGTTTGCTTGGGTTCTGTAAACCATTTGATAAATTCCCATGCTGCTGTTTCTTTTTCTGGATTACCTTTGTCAAAAATAGCTATATTTGTCCCTGAGATGATATTTCTCTCTGTTCTAAATACAGGAACAGGAGCTATTCCAAGATTAAAAACGATTTCTGCGTCTCTCATAAACACATAAGATACGCTTGAACCTTCAATAAAAGCCACTGTTGAGGCTAAAAAATGATTTTGATTATCTCTACCAGTCGATAAATATGCTGATCTATCAACATTGAGCATCCGATCAAAGAAATTTAAGGCTTCTAATCCTTCTTTACTATTGAATAGTGGCACTGTAAAGTCATCATTCATTAAATCACCTCCTGCTTGAAGCAATAGATTTTGAAATCTCCACATATCAGTAGCAAAGGTAGTTCCCCACTGGTTTATTCTTCCATCTCCTGAAGTATCTTGAGTTAATAACTTACATAGCTCAAGATAATCTTCCCATGTTTTTGGCGGATTATTGTAATCAAGGTCATTTCTAAAAAAAATATCTTTATTATAATACATAACGCGAACTGATTTATTAAAAGGAAATGACCATATTTGTCCATCTATAGTCACACTATCAAGAAAAACAGGAAAAATATCATCTATGTTTTCCATAAAATCTTCATCTTTTTCTATAAATTCATTCAAAGCTAACAAAACTCCACCTCTTACAAGATTTGCTGTCCATGATTCAAAAACTTGTGCCAAATCGGGTTGATTTCCAGCTTGAATAGAAGCCATTAGTTTTTGCGATAATGCCTGATAATTTCCCATTGAAATTGCTCTTATACGAATATTGGGGTGTTCTCTATTGAAATCATAAATCATTTCATCTAGAGCATCCCCTAAAGGACCTCCAAGAGCATGCCAGAAAACTATGTAATGTTCTGCTCTATGTCCACAACTCAAAATCATTGAGAAAAATAGTAAAATTATCAACATTTTATATCTCATATTTTTTCTCCTAACTTCAACACCGTTTTATATCAGCCCCTAAATTATTCAATTTTTGTTCTATTTTTTCATATCCTCTATCTATGTGATAGATACGAGATATTTTCGTTGTCCCTTCAGCTGCTAAACCGGCTAAAACGAGGGTTGCACTAGCTCGGAGATCTGTAGCCATGACTTCAGCTCCTGAAAATCCTGACACACCGTTTATTATCGCCATCCCATCTTTGACATGGATGTCAGCTCCTAGTCTGTTAAGCTCAGATACATGCATAAATCTATCAGGGAATATAGTCTCTTTTATGTGACTTTTTCCTCTGGCAAGACACAAATAAGCGAGGAATTGAGCTTGAAGATCTGTTGGGAAACCTGGATAAGGCTCTGTAACTATATCTACAGGATTTATGGATACTGCAGGGTGGATTTTTATTTGATTTGCTTTCTTCTGTTTTATATCGCCCTGTAAAGAGGAACTTATCTCAAATCTACATCCAGCTTGTTCCATTTTAATTAATAATGCTTCAAGATGGTTCGGTTCGCAATTTGTGATAGTGATACTACTTTTTGTTATTGCTGCTGCGAGTAGCAGAGTTCCTGCTTCAATTCTATCAGGTATCATTTCCATAGTGAAAGGTTTTAGTTCATCTACCCCTATAACATGTAGGTCATTTTTATTTATTTTTTCAATTTTAGCACCCATAAGAATCAAGCAATCAATGAGACTGTCAATATCTGGCTCTTGAGCAGTATTTTTAATTAATGTTTCACCTTTTGCTAGAACTGCCGCCATGAGACAATTAGCAGTCGCTCCTACAGTGATAAACGGAAATTCAATGATGCCTCCGCGTAAACCATCAGGGCATTCAGCTGAAATATACCCATGCTCAATTTTAATCTTTGCACCAAGTTTTTCCATTGCCATAAGATGAAGGTCTACAGGTCTAGTTCCAATGGCACAACCACCCGGAAGCGCTACTTCTGCATACTTAAATCTCGCCAATAGTGGTCCTAAAACATAAATCGAAGCTCGCATCTTGTTTACTAGCTCATAAGGAGCTACATAATGATGAACAGCTACAGTATCTATTGCCATTTGGTCAAGTTCTGTTTCCACTTTAGCACCTAGAAACCTTAGAAGATGAGCTGTATTTTTTAAGTCATTTAAACTAGGGACATTGGTTAGTATTGATTTTCCACTAGTAAGCAAAGAAGCTATCATTATTGGAAGAATAGCATTCTTAGCCCCACTAACCTTCACAGTTCCTTGTAATTTATTTTGTCCTTTGATAATAAAACTATCCATATATTATGTCCTAAAATTTCAAAATTTTATTTATCTGCTCTTTTATTTATTTTTATGCCAATTGCCTTTAAAATATAAGTTTGTAAATATATACAAAAACAATTCTATCCGATATTCTAATAATTAATCGTCTATCTCGCCATTTTTTTTTTTTTCTTTAAAAAGTCAAGGATTTATACATATCTCTAATCCTATCCTTAGGAGGCTATTTTAAAATAGTTAACATTTGATAAAAAATGAATAATTTAAATTTCAAAAACAATTGACATAAAATAATGTTTTAAAATTATGGCGTATATGTGAATTATTATTGATAAAAAATTATGTTAGGTGAAAAAAATGGTTTTTAATTATTAAAAATATTTATGAATATAAATAAAGAAAAAAAGGGATAATATCAAATGGATAGTAATTTTTTTTACGAACAATATCTATTTTTTGGTTTTAAATAATGGTATCATTAAAAAAAACATCTTATCATATAGTTCTGTACAGTATAGGTAATATCCTACTGAAGATAGTAGGCTTATTCTTATTACCAGTATATACATCAGTATTTGATATCTATGAATTTGGGATGATAGGAATAATAGAGACAACATCATTTTTATTGACAACTCTATTGTCGCTAAATTTATCTTCAGCATTGGTGAGATGGCTGTCAGAAGACAAAGAAGAGATAATATCTGAAAAATCTTTGGAAATGAATATAGAACCTATTGGCAAGAATCACCAAACACACATCAATAAACTTTTTTACAAAGAGATTTTAAACTCAGAATGTTTATTAACAAGAAAAGATAGTAGTATCGTTTACACAATCTTTATTCTCAATATCGTTATCATTGCTGGATTTTCAATAATAACATTTCCTTTTTTAAAGCAAATTTCTCAACTTTTATTCAGATCTGATGCATTTAATATATTGATTTTATTAATGTTTATTAATATTTATATAGATATATTGAATAGAATACCATTGAACTTTTTAAGGGTTAAAGAAAAACCAATACTTTACATCATTTCCATGATTCTGAAGTCAGTGATAACACTTGGAACAATAATTATTTTATTAAAATACACCTCACTTGGAATTTTAGGCGTCTTAATAGGCAGCATTTCCGGTAATTTAGCATTCTTCCTTTGCACCGTCCCATTTTTAGTCAAAAATATATACATTAAAAAAACTCAGGACAATATAAATAAATATTTTCTGCGCTCTGAAATTCCTGCAATTCTTAAATACAGTTTCCCTTTGATTTTTGTAGGTCTTGGTAGTGTAATATTAAATATGGGTGATAGATATATACTAGGACTGTTAAAAGATTTAGGTCAAGTAGGAATATATACATTGGGTTTTAAGGTTTCAAGTGTAGTCAATATGTTTGTATTACAAGCAGTAAATCTTGCAGTTTTACCAATTGCGATTAAATCTTTTCTTTCAGAAAATGGAAAGCTATTTTTAAGACAGATGATGATAAATCTGACAGTAGTTTTATGTTTTATGTTTTTGTTTATATCAATTTTTTCTGGTGATTTCTTAAAATTATTTACCAAATCAAGTGATTATTTAGCTGCTAATAGTATCATACCAATACTGTTGTTTGCATATATTTTTGAAGGTCTTAGGATAATGTATAGTTATCACCTCCTTTATGTAAAGAAGACTCAGTGGAATGCTTGGTTGACCTTATCGAGTGCATTTGTAAATATAGTATTAAATTTCATAGTAATTCCAGTTTACGGTTTTGTAGGAGCTGCATTCACAACGCTATTAACGTCATTTATTACTTGTATAGCATATAAAATAGTTGCTCAAAAAATGATTTTTGTAGATTATGCTCAAAAAAAGATTAGATTTGTTGTGATTTTTACATTTCTATGTTTTCTGATTTTTAAGTTTTTAGAAATTTATATTATTAATAAAATAATCCTGACATCGTTAATAATTATTTTATTTATGTTAGTGATGTATATATCAAAAATAGTAAGTTTTAGTGCTAATACAATGCCTCCAGAATAAAACAAATTTAAATTATTTCATCCTTATTAAATATAAATAAAATATTCTATCGAGAAATCATAACTAAAAAGTCTTTATAAGATTTTGCTATACAGTCAATATTATCTATATTAATAAAAGGGTATTTTTGTCTTAAAACAAGGAAAGTCATAGCGAATCTATGATCATTGTAAGTTTTTAATAGATAATTATCTCGCTTTCCATTATCAAAAAGTGAGCCAGCGGGAATAATATGCAATAATTCATTTTCATAAAATGCCTCACCTCCTAATATTTTGATATTTTCAATAATACCTTCAAGCCGATTTGATTCTTTTTTTGCGAGGGTCTGACATCCATGGATTTTAGCTTTTACACCAATAATAAGTAATAAAAAAGCAAGTGTAATTATTTGATCCGGCATGTTAGTCATATCGAAGAGTAGTGCATTGGGAAAAGAGTCAATTTTATTAATATCGATTGCAATAAAGTCTTTTTTATTAATAAAAGAAATATTTAATCTTTTAATTATTTCAATAAAATAATAATCAGGTTGATAAATATTTTTCGATTTTTGAATGAATAAAGGCTTTTTCATTAAAAAAGAATACAACCAAAAATAACAAGCTGTGGAATAATCTGGATCAGATGAGATATTGATTTTTAAAGGTGGTGAGTTTGGAGTGACACATATTTCATTTTTTGAATAAGAAATATATGTATTAAATAGTTTCAAAATATCTTCTGTCATTTTAATATAAGATTGTGAGGGTAAAAAAGTGTTTTTAACACAATTATCTGTATTAAAATTATCATCATTTTTGATGCCCTGTAGTTCATCTATTTTATCATAATCATCATTGATAGATAAAACAATTTTTGAGACCAATTTTCTGGAACTTGCAAACATCATTAAACTTGATAAAAATTGGCTACTATCTGAGCTGTTTAAATAAAAAATACTATTAATATGCCTATATTTTTTTATATAAATAATATTTTTTTCTATGGATATGTTTGCACCTGCTTGATTGAGACAATTTATTAAAGGTAAGATAGGTCTTTTTGAAAGCTGGTCACCTAAAATAATAGTCACAGATTCATACTCGCTAAAAGCTAAAAATGGCAAAACAAATCTGAGGCAGGTGCCTGCTTCATTTATATAGATTGTTAGTGGTGAGGTTGACAAATCATTTTTTTGGAAAGGTAAATTACTGAGCTTTGTGTCGCTGTGTGGTATAGTGAGGGTGTCTTCCCCCCCCTGCCACCCCCATAAATGTGGGGGGGGAATCTCATCACATTTAAGATTATATTTTTTACCAAGCAAATCGAGTATCGTCAACATTTCTTTCACATCATTGCAAAGATTGACATTATCTATTTTTATATCAACATCATGATAAAGTGACATGCATAACAATCTATTAATAATAGATTTAGAGCCTTTTAACATTAACCTATCATGTAATATTTCGTCATCTTCTTGAGAAGAAAAAGGCATCGTAATCATATCCTACAGATAAGTAAAAAAATACTCTGGAATTTTGATTTATCCCTACACCAAGTCTTGCAGGAGCAAAGATTGTATTATAACCTATTACTGTACCAACTCCAAAAAGAGAATCTTCCATTAGCGGCCACTTATCGACATTTCCGTAGGTCACAAAATTAGTTATCATATCAAGATATAGATTTTGAGTTGGATTAATTCTAAAACCTAAATTAAGATTTCTATAATATGGAGCAGATAATTCTTTGGGATTCAGTCCGAGAAAATTGTCCAAACCTCCTATATAAAAAGGGTCTTGCGGAACATTATTTGATGCAAGATAACTGCCATATTCAAGCCCTCCCAATAATGATACAGTTTTGTCTAAGGGTTTCGCAATTTGTAATGTTGAAGTTAATTTTTGATAATTAACTTCACTCAAATCAAATGATCTCGAGATATTATATTTTGAAAAAAACCTTGTTCCATTCATATAAATTGGAAAATCATCAACATTTTCATAATAAAGTTTAATACCTGCCCCAGAAGAAAAGAAAACTCTATCAAATAAATCATCTTCGGCAATGTTTCTAGTAAATTCCAATCTGTAAGTGTAAAGAAACGGTTCAATAATAGTGTTTTTTACGGCATAAGAGCCAATGCCAGCAGTCATACCAGTTTCTAAATGATTATAACTTCTTATGCGTCTAAAATCTTCGTTATACACATAAAATCTTTCTTCTTTAATATAGGGGAACACTCTATAATACATACCTAACTTTCGATTAAAAACCTTTGTATAGTCGATTTCAAAGGCTTCTCTTCCACCCACTTGTAAATTAACTAATAAATTTGAGTTTCTTTGGATTACATTTCTCATTCCGACTATCACACCCACTACTAATGAATCAAACTGGTTGTAGATAAGATTTAAAGCAATATTTCTTCTTTCTCTTTCAATCACATTTACAATCAAATAATATTCATCGTTTTCTTGGACAATATTCGGATAAATATTATCAAAAAGCTCTGTGGAATATGCGTATTTAAATGCATTAAAAATATCGTCTTTATTATAAAATGTATTTGTATATAATCCTAAATAATCTCTAACCGCAGAATCAGTTAGGTAAACATTGTTATTAACTATAATTGATTCAAATTGAATCAAATCTGGGAGTCTGTTAGCAATTTTATTTTCACTTGAGTATAAATTATTATCAACCATCGATAATTCATTATTGCTAAACAGTTTTAGTTCCTCTAAATGTTTCATGGCACCCTTATACCCTGCCAAAATTATATCTTCAGCTTTATGAAAATCCATAATTGAGTAATCATCCGTGTTAGGCGATATGAGAATATCCACATAAGGTTCAGCCATTTTTTGCCTAAAAAGCATACCTATATTCAAGGTTTGGTTCATGATGCTAATAGGACTTTTTAAGTACTCTCTATCAAACATATCAGTGTTTGTTCTAAACCCGATAACAAAATCATTTCCTAAATTTTTTGCTATATCAGCTGGTAAATTTTGTGATATACCTCCATCAATCAAAATTCTATTATCAACTTCAAAAGGAGTAAAAACACTTGGTATCGTGCTACTGGCTCTCATGACATCAGCAATAAAACCATTTCCAAACAAAACTAATTCGCCTGTTTCAAGATCAGTGGCAATACATTTAAATTGTATAGGAAATTCAGAAAAATCTCTAATATGTGCAACATGCCAAGTTTCATAAAAAAGTTGCAGATGAATATTGTTTCCAAGAATAAGACCTTTAGGCAAAATTGGACGAAATTTTTCGTCTAATCCAAGATAATAATTTCCTGTCGGTAACCATCTTTTTTGTCCAGTGTATAATTCATCACGCGGCACTCTATCATTTAAAAGCCTATTCCAATCTGTTTTTAAGACAATATCTTCAATCTCAGAAACAGACAAACCAGAAGCATACATTCCCCCAATGATAGCTCCCATACTTGTGCCAATAATAGTATCGATTTCAATGCCTAATTCATCTATGACTTTCAGCATACCGACATGAGCAAAACCTTTAGCGCCTCCGCCACTTAAAACAAGAGCTATACGCGGTTTTTCTGACAAAAGATAATTAACTACCAATAAGATGAAAAAAGTAAGAAAAAATATTTTTTTGCTCAGAGTTTACACTCCTTCATAAAGTAGGAATAACTAAAATTGTCAAACATACCTAATACCCTTAGTGGAAAAAGCATTTAAACTCAGATCAGCAAATTCGTTATTTAAATATTTTTGGACAGCTGCAGCTCCTATCATAGCTGCATTATCCATACAGTACTGCATTTTGGGAAAAAACACATCAATATTATTTTTTTCACAATTAAGATTCATTTCATTTCTCAAACAACTATTGGCAGACACTCCACCTGCTACAATGACTTTATTTATATTGTATTTATGGGCTGCATTGATTGTCTTAATGACCAAAATATCTACAATAGCCTGTTGGACAGAAGCTACAATATCAGCTAAATGTTGATCTATAAATTCAGGATTTTTATTTTCCAACCAATTGAAAACAGATGTTTTTAAACCGCTAAAACTAAAATTAAAATTATTTTTTTTATTTAATGCTCTGGGAAATTTATGAAAATTCGGATTTCCGTTTTTTGCAATTCTATCAATGACTGGACCTCCCGGAAAACCAAGATTAAGTATTTTTGCTACTTTATCAAATGCTTCACCAGAAGCATCATCGAGAGTTTGCCCGATAATATAAAAATCAGACAAACTTTCAAAAATAACTAATTCAGTATGCCCACCAGACACAACAAGAGCCAACCAAGGCGGATTAAGCTCAGGATATTCTATTTTATTAGCCATGACATGACCTAACATATGATTAACAGCTATCAAAG
Organism: Candidatus Cloacimonadota bacterium; assembly: GCA_009777575.1. GTDB lineage: Bacteria > Cloacimonadota > Cloacimonadia > Cloacimonadales > WRIO01 > WRLO01. The sequence continues at coordinate 30,825 of WRLO01000012.1, read as the reverse complement.
GCAAATTCAAAGACCATGCTAAAGCCTTTGCAAAAGAAACGCCAACTATTAATGAACCAATTAAACCTGGGTTAATAGCAACTGCAATCGCCGAAATATCATTCAATGTTAAAGCAGCCTTTTTTAAAGCTGCCTTAAGGCATCTATTGATATTTCTTAGATGCAGTCTGGAAGCCAATTCAGGTAATATACCACCAAAAGCTTCGTGGTCTGGTTGAGATGAGATGATATTTGCATAAACCTGGTAATCAGTATCTATGATAGAAACCGATGTATCATCACAAGAAGTCTCAAAGGCTAAAATATATTTTTTTTGTTTATTTTTGAGATCTTGTGCTGGAATAGATATTTTAGTATTTTTCATATAGTTCTTTCAATCTTGTATAGCTCTGGCACTGACTCTTGCGGGGGTATAATCAACTATCCGAACATAATCCGGTTTAATGAATCTCACATCCAATTCCATAAATTCTTCTAAATCAGTTGCATGTACAAAAGCATTAATATCGTGAGGTGTGACAAGGTTTAATGAATCGAGTTTACCTTCAATAATCACAGTGACTCTTTGTGGAAAAATAGATATACTATCTTCATCATAGAATATCGGTAAAAAGGTAAATGTTTTAGTTGAAATAACTTCAGAAGCTTGTTGTAGTTCAATAAAAGTGGGGACAATAACTATATGTTCGCTGATAGATTGTAAGCGAATATTTTTTCTTCTTTGTCTGAGAATATCCGAGCTTATTTTTTCAGTAAAAGCATGATCTATTCTCCTTATTTCTGCGCTTGGTCCGGAAATAGTTACAAAAAAATCCTCAAAATAATAATTATTTTCGAGAAGATTTCTTCTATCAATCTCAGTAAAAAACTCAAAAATAACAGGCACTCTTTTTTGGTCAAGTCTATCAGTGGAAATCAAAAAATTATTTTCAGTAGAAATGGTAGATAGAGCAAGATTTCTTTGTATAGGTAGTGAGCTAGCGATTCTATCCATATCCAGAAGATTACTACCCATCACAAAGTCCGAACCATTGTAGTCAATTGTAGTATCAGCTAAGTAAAAAATCAAGATATTAATACCAGTTCCTTGAACTAAAACAGGGATTAAAATCTCTTCATTTTCAAAAATATAAATATTTTCTGGCACATTCACAATTCTGACTGGCAAATAAATAGTGGCAATTTGTTCTTTCAACAAACTGACTAAAAGCCAAATAATAAAAGCTAAAATAACAGCAAACACTTTTAAAACATTGTTTTTTTTCATTAAATTATACCTCTATTTTATATATATTAAAAATCTTCAGCAAGCAAAATGTAAATCGAAGGTTTACTGTGATTGACAAAGTCAGAAGTCCAAGCCATATCCATCCTAAGCACAATAAATCCAAGATTAAGTCTAGGTCCGAAACCAAATCCCAATTTAATATCTTTAAGCTTACTATCTTCCATACCGCGAAAATCCTCGTTGTCCCAAACTGAACCTATATCAGTAAAAACACTTCCTCTAATATTTGTAATAGTAATCGGTAAAGGAAAACCTAGCCTTAAAAAATCTATAAATGGATACCGTAGTTCAAGGCTAGTAGCAACCTTTCTATTTCCACGAATACTTCTATCATTGACACCACGGACACCACTAAATGATGTTAAAGTAAAATTTTCAGGTCTTTCACCTTCGCTAACACCTATATATAATCTATTCGCTAAAGAAAATCTATTTGATAATAAAGCATAATTTCTCAAATCAGCATAAGCAGTTGTAAAAGTATTGTCTTTTTGACTGAAACTATGTCTAACTACAGTAGTTAATCGACTCCCTGTCATTGGGCCAACGCTTCCAAACAGTGCATTATCAAAAACAAAGCTCAATTGAGGAGCATATATATAATCAGTTTCCGAGGATTCTTTTTCCCATTGGTCAGTAATTCTATTCCAAAGATGCCATTCAGACCTATATCTATAAAACGAATGATCTAAATCTACACGAAAGAAACGACTAAATGGATATCTTGTCATTAAAAAGATACCAGATTGATATTGTCTATTTTCTATATAATCATGAACTGGAGTAGGAAATCGTAAACGATAAAGATAATAATCTACAAAATTATATAATGCAAACCCATAATCAATTCTATGTGGTAAATACATATAACTCAAAATAATATTCGATTCTTCAAAATGCCCATTGAAATCCATGCTTATGCCAATACCGTGGTCTCCCATAATATCGCTCATTCCCAATTGTAACAAACCTATACTTCCATAAGCTGGCGAATAGGCAAAACCACCCCAGAAAGAATCAATTTGAAATCTTGGTTTGTAATTTCTGATGATAGGAGATTGATAATTTTGGGTATCAGGTCTTAGATCAAGGTTATAACCCCTAGGAAAATGTCTAAATAAATCAATTCTTAGGTCACCATCATTTATCTCATATTCATTAGCGTCCATATTATTATCCCATCTATTTCTGGGACGTTGATTTGTAGGTGTTATATCAGAGCTTCTCACTCTTCTATTACTTATTTCCTCTCTTCTGGCAATTTCCTCTGCTTCTATATCTCTCCCATAAAACCTAAACCTATCGGTTCTAAAATAATCATGAAAATCATTGCTAAATTCAATAGAAATATTTGTATTATAAGGAGAAAAATTTAAATCATTAAAAGGTTTATTCAAAGTAAAAATCTCATATGCATTGTTGAAATAAACAGAAAATATCATCAAATCGTTAACACTTGAATAATCAAATGATTGCATTCCGGTTAGAATATTTGTCACAGTTGCTCTTTCGTTTTTCGAGATATCTACAATATCGATATTAGCAATACCCGTTTTCTCGGTTATAAAAGCTACCTGAGTATCATCTATCCAAATAGGATGAAAATTGTTGAAATCGTCATTAGTGATTTGATAAAAAATTTCGGCATTAATATCATAATAATAAATATTTTGAACCATCTGACCGAAAATATTTGGAGAACTGATAACATCATTATCGTCTTGTGTATCAGGCGGAGGAGGATTATCATTAATCAACACTCTTTCAGAAACAAAACTTAGCTTGGTTCCGTCTATAGACCAATTTGGACTAAATGTAAAAAAATTATCATCAGTTATTCTTTTTAAATCCCTCGTAAAAATATTATAAATAAACAAATCACATCGATTATCCATTTGAGCAGTGATAGCTAAATATTCACCGCAAGGAGAAATATCTATTTCATAGATAGAATCAAACTGGGGGAAATCTCTTTGTTCAATAACTCTTTTTTTTATAACATCATAGAAATAAATCATATCGCCAAAAGTTGTTTTGGCGACAAAGGCAATAATAGAATCAGAAGAATCACTAAAAACATCACTTGGAAACCATGCTAAATTATTTCTTTGGTAATGAAATTCTTCAAACCGAGCTGTTTTTTCCCCTCTTACAATAACTTCGTCTTTACGAAGTTGAAAAGAAGAGCCTCTGAAAATAGAAGTTCTAGCTTTATGAGTTGAGAAAAAAACAAAATCCGTACCATTGGGAGAAAATCTTGGGAAAACATTTTGAGCATTATTTGTTTCTCTGGAATTTGTGTGTCTTGTAGCAACTTCCCAAGGCGTTTGCATTTCATTTATAAGATGAGAATATTTTCTTTTAACATATAGTCTAAATCTATCTTGTAATTCCGTAAAATCAAAACCAAAGGTCTGTTTTGTAGCACTATGTATTTCTGCATGTAAGCGAACATTGTAAAAATATTCTATAACTTTATCTTCATCCCATTCTTCTGAAATCCAAACAAGTATTGCTTCACCAAGTCTATAAGCAAAAAAGCCACCTAAAAATTCTATGTCTCGTAATTGGTCATTTATTATCATATCGATGATAAATTTTGAATTGTATACATTCGTGCCTTTCAAAGCTAAATATTCAGGTAAGCCTTCTGAAAACCAAAATGGTAAATTACTAGTAACACCTCTAAAAAGAGGGTTTCGAAAAAAAGTCCCCTCCATGTCATTAATATAAGCATGAACAAGTTCATGAACCAATACATCTTCAAATTTCTTTATACTTCCATCAAAAGGTAGAGCAACTCTATTTCTATATGTTTCCGTAAAACCTCCTATTCCTTCGGGAAGAAGAGGATAAATAATATTAGTGGTCTGAAAATCTTGCTTTGAAGAGTAAACGATAATCGGTATTCTATTTAATAAGGGATGTTGAAAAAACTGGTATAAATGAAAATAAGCATTCTCAGCAATCAAAACAGTCATTTTACCAAGTTCTTCGTGACCTGTGACAAAATATATATCAAAATATCTTGATTCTATCAGAGACCAATCAATTTTCGATTGTTGAACTTTATTTTTTCCAAATACTTCTGCATACAATGACAAAGAAGGTCGCCAGAAGGCAAAAAAATACATACCGAAAAGAATCAACAAAATAATCTTCTTTCTATAAAACATAATTACTTCCTAGTTTATATATACATTACAATTTTTTAAAATATGCGTATTTTGTCAAGAACTTTTCATTTATAGGGATTGTGGTGAAATATAATGTCATGAAAATATATGAAAAATGAATAATCTATTTTTAGGAGTTTGACAAGAAAAACAAATTATGCTACAATCTCTTAACATTGTAGTTAAACTGTAGGAATGAGTAAATATAATTGCTAAAAAAAGGGGGAGTTTAAATCATCACCGCTCATTTCCAAAAACATATTGGCTTGACATAAATCGATAATTAGAAAACATGTCGCTTTAAGATAAAAAATCAATTTTTTCGGAGGAGAAGATGGCGAGCAAAGACTCTTTTTCTTATTTTTCAGATTTAAGAGAGATGTCGCAGATAAGGGCTGTGGCAGAGACTTTGATGAATAGTTCCAAAGTCAGAAAAGTTACAGCGAGCGAGGCTTATGAAATGGCAAAGTTGCAGCCAGGAATAAGCGAAACAGATTTATTAATATATCCAGAGTATGCAAAAGAAATTGGGTTACCAGAGGGTTCAAAGGTATTAAACGATTGTCATGGTAACATAGTTGGTAGAACCGCAAAAGCTCGAAGGTTTTACAATAAGCTGGAAACTAAAGACAAAGACAAAGTGGATAACGATATTCGCGAAGCAGTCTATCAGATGGAACAATATCCATTGATAAAAGCCGAAGCCGTTCTAGGTATGGACAAAGACCTCATGATAAAAGCAACCTTTGTCACAACTGAAAGCGATGCTTTTAATGTATTCAATTGGCTATGTAATTTTCGTCCTATAGAAACAATCGAAGCAGAATATAAGACCTCTGCGGATGTGCCAATATTGGATATAATTCTTGTAGCTTTCAACGAATGGACTTGTGATGACCCTTTTTATAACAATGTAGGCGCTCCTCAGTTAGCTCTTGTCGATGAAATACAAAATGTTGTATTTTGTTTAGGAATGCGTTATTTTGGAGAGAGGAAGAAAAATACATTAACTATGGGTTGGACATCTGGAATAAAGCTCGGTTTGGCAGCTTGTCATGGTGGAATAAAAGAAATAGATTTTTCTACTACAGAGGATCCTGAATATCACCAACTTGGAAAACGCTCAATAGCCTTTTTTGGACTGTCTGGGACAGGAAAATCATCTCACACAAACTCACACACCAACGGAGGAACACTACCTAAAGGATTTAAAAAAGTAGTATTACATGATGATGCTTTTCAAATTGATGTCGAAAAAAATATTTGTCGTGGATGGGAACCCACCTTTTTTGATAAAACAGATAGTAGAGAACCGGGTAACAAGGACTGGGAATATACTATATCTCTAATGAATCACACCATTTTAGATATTAAAGGGAAAAAAATACCAGTTGGACTTGACATCAGAAACCCCAACGGAAGAGCTTTGATTTCAAGAGATGTGATTGGAGCATCAGTGAATAGATGCTCTTTCCCTAAAGCTCTGACATGGCTAATGAAAGACAGCGTTTTGCCACCAATCATAAAATTTACAGATATGAATTTAGCCGTAGCAATGGGTGCAACCCTAATGACAGAGCGAAGCAAAGCAGAAAATATCTCTGCTGAAGAGCTAAATCAACTTGTTTTTGAGCCATTTGCAAATCCTTTCAGAATTTACGAACTTTATAAAGATGTGGAAGCTTTCTTGAAAATCGCTGATACAAATGCTGAGTTTTACTCTTTAAATTCAAAAGGATATTGGAAAAGCTCAGATTCTGATCTTGAAAGAATCCCTTTACAAACTTCACTTACGCTTCAGACAGCTGTTCTCACTGATGCTCTCGAATGGGAACCTTGGGAATTTATCACAGGTACTTTGATTCCTACTCCAGAGTCTATTCACAAGATACTGCCGGGTTATTATCAAAAATATGACCATAGGAAAATCAGTAATTTTGAGGAATATAAAGCACTTTTATATGACCGAATTCACCTCAGAATATATTTCCTTAAACAGTCTGATGTGGCTACTAAACCTGAATTGTTAAATAGATTAGTTAATTCATTTAATATAAATATTTAGCAATAAAACTGAAAATACAATTGTTTTTTCAAGAACAAAGATTGGGATTGTGTAATAAGAGGCTGTTGCGTATTGGGTTTTCCTTGTCATTCTGAGCAAAGCGAAGAATCTACCACTCTGTATATTTCAAAGTAATTGAGATTCTCGCTCCTATCAGAATGACAGAATTTATTCACTAAGTGACAGCCTCTTAAATAAGGTATTATATGCTTCATCAATTACTAAAAAATAGAAAAATTGTTCTTGCATCGGCTTCACCGAGAAGGGTAGAAATTTTGAAATTAGTAGGATTAAAATTTGTCCAGATACCTGCAGAAATCAATGAGGATGTATGTTTATCTGATCATAAAAATCCTCAAAGGTATGTTCAAAAGCTCTCTTTTTTAAAATGTAAATCAATAAAGGAGGCATTGACAGAAGATTGCACGGTCATAGCTGCTGATACGACTGTTCATTTAGATAAAAAGATACTTGGAAAACCAGTAAATAATGATGAAGCCTTTTATTTTTTACAAAGCCTTTCCAACAAAACGCACGCTGTCTATACTGGATTAACAGTATCCTACAAAAATATAACTCTTACAGACTATACAAAAACTAAAGTAAAATTTTTCGATCTATCAAATGAAGAGATTTATCAATATATCAAAACCAATGAACCTTTTGATAAAGCGGGAGCTTATGGAATTCAAGGTTATGGTTCTCAGTTTATTGAAAAAATAAATGGATGTTATTTTAATGTGATGGGTTTTCCGATAAATTTGTTTTATCAGATGATAAAGAAAATAGCATGTAGCTAATACCTAAAAGGTTGGTGAGGTGTTAGTTATGAGTTTTGTTAAATTATATGTAAAAATCTAACATCCCAAAACTCACAACTCACCACATAGTTTACTTATTTCTTTTTGTGACGGTTTTTTCTCAATCTCTTTTTACGCTTATGGGTTGAAATTTTGTGTCTTTTTCTTTTTCTTCCGCAGGGCATCTAATCCTCCTTAAAATTATTTTTCACTAATTTGATCAGGTTTGACATTTTTAAGAATGTCAGTTTTAAATTCTTTAGAGAATTTAAAGGTAGGAACTACTCTTTTGGGGACATTAACTTTGTCGTTTGTCTTAGGATTTCTGCCAATGCGAGCTTTCCGTATTCTGAGGTTGAAAGTACCAAAAAGTCTAATCTCAATGTGATTTCCTTTCTTCATAGTATCTTTGATTGCTTCCAACAGAGAGTCAACAACAATAGCTACATCTCTACGAACAATTCCTGTCTCAACAGTTATTTTTCTAACTAAATCTGCTTTTGTCATCTTAATTTTCCTCCATATAATAGACTAATTTTAAACAGCTAGTGCAATTTTTTTTTTATAGTCATTTATGTCAATATATTTTTTCAAAACCGGGTGTAGTAAAATATTTTTATTTATATTAAGGTCTTATTTTGAGGAGTCTTTTTTGGCTATTGTTGGTGATGACAATGATGATAGGGAGTTGGAAGTTTTTGAGGAAAACAAACTGAAGTATTGGGATTCTAAAATCATTCAATATTACAAACTTATTTACCTCAAAAAACAACATTTTATAGATTTGAATAAAATATCTCTGGAGTTTTAGTTCTCAACTTTTTAACTTTATTGAGTCTTATAATTATTTTTGATAAATATCAGCGATAGCTTTCTTATTTCCCTCCCTGAGAGAATTATAGATTGGAGACAGTAATTCAAGACCTGCTTCACCAAATATATCTTGGATATTTTGGTGTAGTTCTGTATAAATAAAAGCCATTTTTTCAGGGTGTTTAGTAAAAGCATTTATTTCATATTTTACATAAAAGTCGTCAAGGGCAGTTTGAAGTACAAATGGCTTGGGTTCTTTGAGTATTAAATCAGTTGCTAAAGCTGATTGTATCATTAAATCATGGATTAGTCTCCATTCAACCTCATACCCCATTGTGACAGTGCTGTGAACTATCAATGCTGTATCTTCTGAGGAAGACGAATAGTTGATGATATGGCTACTTAATACCATTGCATTCGGAATGGTGATATCTACATTTTTTACTGTTCGAACTCTGGTCACAAGTAATGATTTCTCCATAACATCCCCCATTGTTTCAGCGATTTTTACCCTATCTCCTATTTTGAAAGGTCGCATGTAAGTTAATACCACTCCTGAAATTATGTTTGCAACTGCAGATGTAGAACCTAAAGAAAACAATACACCAATAAAAACTGTAATCCCACGAAAAAAAGGACTGTCTGAACCGGGTAAATAAGGAAAGATGACAATAGCTGCAAAGATTATCACCATAAATTTTACAATTTTGAAAGTAGGCATTGCCCAATCACTAAAAAAGCCGGGTATAGTGAATGCTTTTTTTTCAATAGCTGTAAATACCAGAAGTATGATTTTTAATAAAAATTTTATCAAAAGAATTATGATCAAAATTATGAAAACATTCGGTAAATAATCTACAAAAGCGTGAAAGGCTTGAATTACAGGAAAAGTTATATAACCGAACAATACTCCTGCCCAAGTTTCAGTGATTATGAAAAAGCTAAAAAGTAAGGTGATATAAAAATATACTACAATTATTACAGCAAGAGAGTGGAGAAATTTTACACAGTGTTTAGCAAAAACAATCAATTTTTCTTCAGAGATGAAAGAGATGGTTTTTAAGTGCATTTTTTCCATGATTTTTGATTTGAGGTTGTTAAATGAATGATACAATCTAAAGAGTATATGTTTTATAAATTTCAAGATATAATAAGTTAAAATTGTGAGAATTATTGCCTTTAAAACTCCCAGTGTTATTGGTCTAAAATTCCAGATTTCTCCTATTCCAGCTATATGCAACATCTGCCTTATGCTAAAAATAATAATACAAGTGATTAAAATCATTTTTAAACCATTGTAGAAATAAACAAAAGCAGATATAGTCCTTTTAAGATTTATTTTTTGATTTGGTAAAATATTTATAAAAATATTTTCTTTCTCATGCAATTTTATTAATATTAATTCAAATTTATAGCTAAATTTTAGTATTAACCAAACTAGAGCAAAAGCTAATAAAAAAACTAAAAAAAAGATGATGATATCCCTTATTATTCGATGCTCCACTTTTGAGTTATATTCAATAGATAAAATATTTTTTAATTTGATATAATAATCATTTACGAGCTGATCTCTACTAGAATGGATAAAATCAGCATCTCTATCTGTGATAGTTATCAAAGAAATTTCACCAATATATATTTCTGAATAATATTCTGAATGTTTTATGTATAAAGTATCACTCGTTTGACTATTTTCCAATAAATTAAAAATTTTTTGAGAAGTTAAGTCAGCTCTTTCATGAGCAGTAAAAGAACCAAAATCAGTAGAATAAAAAAACAATGTATCCTGATTAATCAATATAGGATATGATAAAGTTTGTTCAGAATCTGAATTTGATAAATTGATTGAACTGATATCGTCATGATTATAGGCATTGAATATTGGATTTTCTTGTGAATCCACACTAAATACAGTAAATAAAGTTAAAATTAACAATGAGTAAAATAAAATGACTCTCATTAAATACCTCCGAAAAATGATTGTGCCATTGTTTTGAGATTGGTCTTTTTGTCAACCTTTATTTATTAACGGGTATTATAAACAAAAATTCTTCAAAACTCGAATTTATAGAAAATCATTGACAAAATACCCTTCAAAAAAATAATGGGTCGAAATACTATTTTTATGGAGGAAAGAATGAGGAATTATGCGATGAAAAACATCCGTAATGTCGCTCTCGTAGGCTCTAGTAATGCAGGCAAGACCTCATTGATCGAGCAAATGCTTTTCAATGCCAAAATGACCACTCGTGTCGGAAAAATAAATGACGGTAATACCGCTTTGGACTTCGATGCTGATGAAATTGAAAGGAAGATGTCTTTGATGACATCAATTGCTTATTTAGATTGGAAAGATTATCGAATAAATCTAGCTGATTCACCGGGATATAGTGATTTTGTTGGAGACCAAATTGCAGTAGCTCAAGCAGTAGAAACAGTTATGATTGTTACAAATGCTGCAGCCGGTTTTGAGGTAGGTTTAGAAAAATCAATAGATCTTTTAGAAGGTACAAGAGCATCAAAAGCTGTAATAGTGAATAAAATGGATTTAGAAAATGCGGACTATTTCAAGGTTCTTGATATTTTGAAAGAAAATTCAGGTATCTCTTGCGCACCTATTTTGATACCAATCGGAAAAGAAAGCACTTTCAAAGGCGTAGTTGATGTTGTCAAAGGTAAGGCATTCATGGATGGAAAATATTCAGACATACCAGCAGAAGCAAAAGATGATTTTGAAAATGCAAAAGCGATATTGATGGAATCAGTAGCAGAGACAGATGAGGACTTACTCAATATATATTTAGAAAACATGGAATTGTCAAATGAAGATTTACAAAAAGGACTTCAAAAAGCTCTTGTGGAAGGTCTAATTATTCCAGCTTTTTGTTGTTCAGCTACGACAAATGTAGGCGTAGAAGCCTTGATAGAAGCAATCATTGAGTATTTACCATCTCCAGAATCAAAGAAAAATGTCAAAATAATGAAAGATGAAAAAGAAGCTAATCTAATATGTACTCCAGATGGTGAGGTATATGCTTATGCCTTTAAATCACTTGTAGATCCCAATATGGGCGAAATCGCTTATGTCCGAGTATTTTCAGGCACAATCAAATCAGGATTAGATATTTATGTTCCAGAAAAAGATTCCAAAGACAAAGTTTCCTCAATGTATTATTTTATTGGCAAAAATAGAAGTGATGCCAACGAATTAAGAGCAGGCGAAATAGGAGGTCTTGTTAAATTAAAAATAGCGAAAGGTTTAAATACAATTGTATCTCAAGGCTCAAAAATATCTCATCCCCTAGTGAAATTACCGACGCCTGTTTATTGGCAAGCTATCAGAGCTGTAAACCAAAATGACGAAGATAAAATTGGTCAAGCTCTTGCAAAACTTCTCAGTGAGGACCCTACTATAAACTCAAATATCAATACAGAGACACACGAAAATGTCATAGCAGGGATTGGGGAGCAACAAGTGACTCTAATCCAAAAAAGACTCAGAAGTAGATACAAAGTGGAAGCTGATTTAAAATCACCGAGAATACCCTATAAAGAAACCATTACCGGAAAATCTGACCATAAATACAGGCACAAAAAACAATCTGGTGGAAAAGGGCAATATGGAGAGGTATATTTCAGAATCAGTCCGTTGGAAAGAGGAGAAGGATTTAAATTTGTCAATTCTATCGTCGGTGGAACAATACCTTCAAATTTTATCCCCGCAATTGAAAAAGGTTTAAATGAAACTATGGAAAAAGGCATTATCGCAGGATACAATGTAGTTGATATATGTGTTGATGTTTATTTTGGTTCTTATCACGATGTTGATTCCTCAGAAATGGCTTTCAAATTAGCTACTGCAATGTGTTTAAAAGAAGGATTTAGACTTGCTAAACCAATCCTACTCGAACCTATTTATATAGTTGATATCATTATTCCCAATGAATATCTTGGAGATGTCATGGGAGATATCTCTACACGCAGAGGAAAAATTCAAGGGATGGAACAAATCGGTAAAAAACAGATATTAAAAGCCACAATGCCTTTGGCTGAAATGTTTGGTTATTTCCCCAATCTAAAGTCTTTGACTCAAGGGCGCGGATTGTTTGAACAGAAATTTTCTCATTATGAGAAATTACCTGAAGAACTTGCAAAAGGCATCATCGAGGCATATCAAAGTCCAGAAGAATAGATTTCCTGAAACGAGAATAGTATATCATTGGATTTTTAAAAAAGGTCAGGCATAGCCTGACCTTTAATTTATATATTAAGTAAAAAACTTTTCGTCAGTTAGGAATTAGAATAAAATAACATCTACGCTACATTCTTTTGTTTCAACATGATGTCTTTGAGAAGATATCTCTTGCAGTCCTCACTTAGCAATCTTTAATTATCACTACTGACCGATTAATTTGTTTTTTGTTTATGTAACTATTGAAATAATAATGTTTTATGAACATATTTATCGATAGGGGGTAGGTTTTGTCTTAAGCCTCGTAAATTTATGAAAGGTGATACATTTTTGACTAAAATTGATTTAAACTAGCTATAATGGAGAAATATGGAGTTAGTATATTACTATGTTTTTTTAGAAAATACTTGACATGCAGATATATGCTTGAAATATTGGCACAATAAAGGTTTATAATAGTGTGATGAATGAAAAACGATAGCGAATAATGGACAGAAATGGAAGTAAAACAAATCAATTTGTTGTCTAATTTTTTGTTTGTAAAACATCTCATACAGAGGAGAAAAGACGAATAGAGTAGAAACTTTATTGTCCAAAACTAACTTTGAATATGTGTCCATGAAAGTTTCAACCTCACTTTCTTGAACTTCTCCGAATAGCATAATGCTTGCACTACCTGGAATTGGCTGTGCCATCAAACTTGAGATACACACTATGATTAGCAAAATTGCTAATAAATAATTCTTATTTTTCATAATTTACTCCTTTGCTCTTTTTAGGCGACCTACCCTGATTTTTTTACTCAAAAACATAAAAATCATATTTTTTGAGACATTATTTTTATATTGTTTTGTCAACATATTTATTATTGCTGTTATATCAATCAATTTAATGTTTTTTCTATTTTTTATTCCATAGGAGTCTACTCCGAAAAGTCGGATTTTATTAATAATTAACATACCTTTCATAAGCCTCTTAGGTATTTGAGTCTCCGTAGCAGAAATCTCCGATTTCCACCCCGTAGCAGAAATCTCCGATTTCCACCCCGTAGCAGAATCTCCGATTTCCACCCCGTAGCAGAAATCTCCGATTTCCACCCCGTAGCAGAAATCTCCGATTTCCACCCCGTAGCAGAAATCTCCGATTTCCCACTCCAAAATTTTACCTTACACATGCCGAAGATATGTGAAGCTAGGTAGAAAATGATGTAAAACCACAAAACCTTGAAATACTCCGTAGGGGTAATGGCTTGGTAGAAAAATTGACACCCACACCTCCATCTCTATTCCGTTAGGAGTCCACTCCGAAAAGTCGATTTTTAATTAATAATTGATATTCCTTACACATCTCGGAGAGATGTGACTCTTTATAGAAAACGATTACCACCACATCTCCCACCCCGAAGGGGTGGGACTAAATGTTGTTGGTTGCATGTTTTTCTATAAAGAGTCACACACCTTCGGTGTGCGTAAGGTATGATTTTATGAAAATCGACTTTTCAGCGTGGACTCCGTTAGGAATAATGCTAAAACTACGGTTTTAAATAAGGATAACCTTCGTTTACATTTTTATTTATTGTCCAGACATTTTCAAAGTCCCAACCACTTCTTTTAAATACCGAAGCTCTTTTCATTCTCCAAGTTATCAGACCACGGATGCTTTTATCAAAAAATTTTGATTGAAGGGCTAAGTGAATACCATTTCTAATGCCTGTTTTTTGTCTGTCAAAAAATGTATTTGAAACACTACTTCCATTGATGACGGAACTTGAAATAGCTCCAAATCTCATTGGAAAATATTCATTTTCATTTATTTCGTAAAGGATTATGCCTTGTGGTAAGATTTCACTTGTTGCGACATAACAATACTCAATTGTTGATAAAAAAGTAACGAATCCTACCAATCCTCCAGAGTTCATGGCTTGTCTTCGTATAGAACCATTGAAAAAAGAGTTTCTTAGTATTGATTCGGACATACTGCCTATCAAGCCTCCGGTCACACTGAAATCACTTTCAGAGTTTGACCCTGCTATTCTTGCTACAGAACTACAAAACTCTATCGTTGAGCTATCTGCTCGTCCTATAAGGCTACCAACCGCGAAAGTGTTTTCATCAGCATAAATGATTCCAGATACTGAGGAATTTAATATAGTGCTATTGTAAGCCAATCCTGCAATGCCACCAACATCAAACTGAGCTGCTATGTGGATATTTTCCAATCTTAAATTTATGATATTTGAATTAACTATACCAGCAAAGAAACCTACGCTATTCTCAAAAAAATCATCGTATTGAGAATTTATAAATAAGTCTTTGATGATGAAATTGTTCCCATTATATTCTCCAAAAAAATAATTTTGGGTAAATCTCGAAACTCTTCCAATAGGTCTAAAACCATTACCATCGTTCCAATCAATAGTTTCTGTGGCATCTATATCCGCGGTCTGTAGATAATAAAACATCATGGATTCATTACCCCAAGCCTCAGGTGTTTCTGAAAGCCAGCGAAGATTTCCAAGATTGCTGATGATAAATGGGTTTTCCGGCGTCCCTGCATTGGGTTCAGAAAAATTTTGAGGTAATTCTAATATCGTAATACATTGCAATGAAAAAGCAATGATTAGCATTATAAACAATAAAAAGCAGTTAATAAAACTTGTATTGCCTACTTTTATTGTTTGGAAAAAATGTTTGTTTTTTTTCATTTATACTTCCTTAATGATGAAACTTCACCAGTTTTGTTTTTTCATCTAAATAATTATCAAATAAAAACTTTTCACTATTTTTATATTTGGATAATAAACTAAATATTTTTTTTACTTCATTATCGATTTTATCAAGATTTTTTTGTTGTTTTTCTGACAATTTATTTATTTCACCATCTGCTCTGAGCAATTCTACAGAGAACTGAATTACAGTCAAAGGTTGGTTTATCTCATGATTTGCTG
Source organism: Candidatus Cloacimonadota bacterium (assembly GCA_009777575.1). Lineage (GTDB taxonomy): Bacteria > Cloacimonadota > Cloacimonadia > Cloacimonadales > WRIO01 > WRLO01. The sequence continues at coordinate 15,544 of WRLO01000012.1, read as the reverse complement.
TCACACCCATTGCTAAAACGGCTTTTATCCTTTCATGCTCTACTTTTTGATCATATTCAAGCACTAATCTATCTGTTTCGTTCTTCATGTTTAGTAGTTCTAAATTCTTTTTTGCTTGTTCATTTTGAATATCTAATTTCAAAGTAAAGAGCAAATTTGAGTATTCATAAGCCTCTTTATACATTTCTCTTTCAAGGTAATACTTGATGAATATTTCGTAAACAGCCTGTTTTCCGATTTTATAATTATTTTCTAAACATAGTTTTTCACTCATTTTCAAGTTTATCAAGGTGTTTTCGTAGTCTTTAACTGAAAAATAAAAATCTGCGAGATTTGTATATGCTTTTATCAGAATGACATGATTTGTGCTGTGATGTTGCTGAGCTAGCGCAAGACCTTGAAAGAGAGTTGTATTGGCATTCTCGGGTAGTTTCATTTTCGTATACAAACTCCCAAGCATTAATGAAGCGTTTGTAAGACCTCTCATATCATTGATATTTTCAAATGTTTCTATCGAAGAGAGATAATTCATTTCAGCTTTGCCAAACTCTTCTGCTGCTTCAAATGCCATACCAAGATTATAATAAGCATCCCCAACAAAGTGAACTAAATTGCATCTTTTTGCAATATCAAGAGCCTCTTGAAAGTTTTCAATCGCTTGATCTATTTTTTTAAAATCAAGATTTAATAAACCTAATGTGCATATAACATCAGCGTAAGCACCTATCAGAGAGTTTGCTTTATATATTTCGAGACTTTGAGTTAAATATTCAACAGCTTTTTCATTGTTACCTTGATTCATTTCGGTGATTCCAAGCCATTGATATGCCTTGCATTTGTTATAATAATCAACTTCATCAAGCTCGATATGAAGAGATTCCCAAAGTATTCGATAGGCATTTAGTTCATCTTTTTGAGAGCTGTAAGTGGTTCCTTTTAAAAGTAAAACCAAAAAATGCAGTAAATTGTCCTTTTCTGTAGCTGAATCGATAATATTTAGTATTTTATCACAATTTGAAAAACATATATCCCATTTTTGACCATCATACCAGCTCAATACAGCTTCCATTAGATAACTGTAAGCGATCACATACTTTTTATTGTTTATATCTGAAGTCCTTAAATCATTGATTATTTCACTGCATTTTGTATAATTTGCTCTTTTGATGAAATAATTGCCATATATATAACTTGCATATCCATACAAACTATAGAGTTCTTTATTTTTAAGCTCTTCCCTTAACGCAAGAAGATTTTCTATATCAAGGACATTATCCCTTGCTATTTTGATATTTATATCTGCTAATTGTTTTTGGTAATTTATTTTTTCGTAACTCATATATACCTCATTAACACTGTTCAGACCATTATTTTCAAGACTGTATTTTTGTCAATAGAGTTTTTTGGGGGGTATATTGAAAAATAAAAAGAAATATCAATTTCTATAAAATAAAGTTCTTAAATGGAGTTTAAACTCTCATCTATCATTGAATATTAAAATTTCGATTGACATTTTTGACACATATAAAATATTTGTCTCAAAAAAATAATTTTTGGAGGACTATTATGAGAAAAATATTTCTCTTAGGACTAACTTTTCTGCTTCTAGGTGCTTTCCTTTTTGCAGACGACGCTATGGTTATGCCAAGAAGGGTTGGACGCTTTTATCTTGCACCAACTTTTATATCTGCCAATGAAAGCTTTGACAGAGATGGTAATAGGAACAAAATGGATTCCATGAGTATGTTCAATCTCGGTGCTGCTTTGGAGCATGGGGTAAATGATTGGATTACATTTGCCCTACAATGGGCACCCGGTATGAATTTTTGGTCGGATTTCGATATGAAATTACAGAATCCAATGACCGGAGAGCTTTCAGCCTCACAGATTAAACTTGAAGACATGGGGGATTTGGTGGTTGGGGCTAAAATCCAATTTGTCGGTAGGAATGCACCCAAAAGAAGCGAGAAAGTTCGGCTGGCTTTTGCTCCGGGGATCTGGGTTCCTTTAACAACAGGACCAGACTTTGAAAAACAACAAGAAAATCTCATAAATGGAGCTGATGCTACTCTCGGGACTTTAGACAATCATGTTCTGGGTTTAGGCTTGAGAAGTTATCTAGACTATATTTTCAATGAACATTTTTTTGTGAATTTTTATAATGAAATTTCATACTATCCGATAAGACAGGAAGTGCAAAAAACTGGTTATCAGCAATTTGCCACTCTTCAAGGATTAAATGCAGCTTTTGCGAATTTTGGAACAGAAATAGAAGGGCTTACAAACCATGTCTATGATCTTACTTTTGAAATAGAGCCAAGATATACTAGGCATATAGTGCAAGGAACTGTTCTTGAGATAGGCTTGCCTGTTACATACAAAACAGTTCCTGAAATTGAGTATTCATTTGGAGCAACAGGACCGGCTGCTGATATGGCTGTTGATGCAGCAAAAAATGCGTTTTTGGGTATGAGCGAGCGTTCTCAATTACTTGCAGTCAATCCCGGAATAGCGATATTTTTTATGAATTGGACTATGCCTATTCAATTTAAGTTGACTTATTCTGTTCCCGTCTGGGGTGAAAACACGAGTGCGAACAATGTTCTCGGAATGCAAGCAAGATTTTACTATAGAATCTGATTTAGACGATTTATAGATTTTCCTCTTGATATTGAATCATTTCGTCTATCGAAAGTTTCTTCTTGTGGTAATCAAGTGGAATTGATAGATATATACAATACATCTGTATAAAATATTTTGGCAAAAAACATTAAAAACGGAGTTATTTATGAATAATTTAAAAAGTTGTTTTATCTTAATCATGCTTTTATTGGCTATAAATGCCTATTCTGCATGGCTTGAAAACATCCCAGCGATTATCACTCAACCGGATGGATTTCAAATCGATGTTCTCCGCTCTGGAGACGAGTTTCACAATTGGATTCATAACGAACAGGGCTTTACTATAGTCCAAGATCATGAGACCGGCTTTTGGTGCTGGGCTGTTAATGAAGAACATTTTCTCTCATCAAGAAAGAGTTCTGAGCATCATATCAATGGAGAACTTGTTTCTACTGGTTTTCCTATTCACCAGTATCTCCCCTCTGAACTCGGTATCAATCCAAGAGAAAACATAACTGAAGAGAGATACAAAGAAAAAAGAGACTGGTTTATGGATGAAATCAATAGAAGCACTGTGAGATCGCCATCTGTAGGTGTTGTCTATAGTATCGTAGTCTTTATCAGATTTTCTGATGATACTGAATTTGGTCCAGAGGCTCAAATATTTGATGAAATGTTTCATGCCACAGGAGAAAATGTAAATTCCATGTATCAGTATTTTTGGGATGCTTCTTATCAGCAATTGGAAGTTTTTTCCCCATTTTTCCCACTTCCCAATGGAGAATGGATTGTTTCATATCAATCACAGCACCCGCGTTCTTATTTTCAACCTTACAATGCAGTCACAAACCCCAATGGTTATACAGGTGGTAACAACGGCTTTCAAAGAGCTCAAAGAGAGCATGCTCTTTTAAGAGATGCTATTTTGGCTATTCAAAGTCAAGTTCCCATTACTATGAATCTTGATGCCAATAATGACGGTTATGTGGACAATGTAAATTTCATGATTCGTGGCGATTCAGGAGAATGGGCAGACTTATTGTGGCCCCACAGATGGGTGCTTTATTCTTTCAATGTAAGCATACATGGAAAAATGGTTAGGGACTACAATTTCAATATCGAAAATTTCACCTATACTAGAGGAGTAGGAGTTTTAGCTCATGAATATGCTCATAGTCTATCTTTACCAGATTTTTACAGATATTACAACAATGATATTACGCCCATTAGCCGTTGGTGTCTTATGGCACAGGACAATGAGCCGCCTCAATCCATAAACGGTTGGGCTAAAGCTAAATATACTGCTTGGACTACAACTGTAAACAATATCCCGATTATCACTGCGAATGGAACATATACCCTTTACCCACTTTCGACCCACAAAAATAGTATCTATAGAATTAATTCTCCCCAAGCTACCAACCAAACATATATTGTAGAATATCGTAATACTGATGTTGCTTACATTGATTCAAATCTTTGGGGAAAAGGATTGGTTGTCTATAGGGTTAGACCCGGAACAGGTGGAAATGCAGATGGTCCACCTGATGAAATTTATGCTTATAGACCAAATGGAACTACTACAGTAAATGGCATCCTTGAGCAAGGTTTTTTCTCGCTTCAATCTGGAAGAACTGCTTTTAATAACACCACAAACCCTACACCTTTCTTGGAAAATGGACAATGGGGTGGTCTAAACATTTATAATATAGGATATGCTGGAGATACTATCACTTTTAGTGTATCGATGACCAATCTCCCTACACCTGTCCAAGAGCCAGAAAACCTTTCTGCAAATGTGGTTTGGAATAATGTTGTTTTGAGCTGGGAAGAACCTGTCTCAATGTCCTCCTCTTCTTTTGAATACAAAGTTTATAGAGATGGAAAATTGATCACACCCACTCCTCTCACTGAAATGACCTATACTGACCTTTATTTGCCCGTAGGACATTACTCATATTTTGTCACAGCTGTGTCTGGTGGTCATGAATCATTGCCAGTTTTTGTGGATGCTGAAATTACAATCATACCACCTGCCATGCCTCCTCCCAAAAATCTAACTAGTGAAACAATAGAAAATGAAATAGTTTTTAGCTGGGCTGAACCAGATGAAGAGTTTTTGCCATATTTCATGGGTGTAAATTTTTATCTTAACGACTCATTATTAAATCAAAGCCCTATCGCAGATTATTCTTATTCCATTTCTATTTCATCTCTTCCTATCGGATGGAATCTAATCAGTGTAGCTGCTGTATATGAATACGGTGAGTCTGAACCTATTCACTTTGATATAATTATCAAACCATTGTTGCCACCAAGCAATCTCAATGCTGAAGTTCTTATGCATGTTGTATATCTGAGCTGGGAAGAACCTATATTGCCTGACCTTAATAGTATGAGGATAGAAATCAGCAATCATCGTTCTGCACATACCTCTGCAACTGCTTATAATGTCTACAGAAATGGTGTTCTTCTAAACGAAACTCCCATCATTGAGCTTGAATATGCAAATCAATATGTCTTTGAAGGCACTTACACATACTCTGTTACTACTATTGATGGTGACAATGAGTCTGAACCAATATCAGTGGAAGTTGTTTCAGATTTTATGCCCGAAATAAATCCTCCCAAAAATTTAGTATCTGAAGTCGAGGTAAATATTGTGACATTGAGGTGGGAAGCACCGGACATTATTGATTATGAACTGGTTACACATATCGGCTACAATATCTCACGGGATGATGTATTTTTGACATTTTCCAGTATTCCGAGCTTTACAGAGCAACATGAAGGATATGGTGGCTGTGTAATGGCCCATTTTGTGTATTCAATCACAGCAATATACCATTCAGAATGGCATAATGCAATACCTTTAGAGTCAGAACCTATTTCACTGGGAGTCGATGTGGGAACTGGGTCTGATTTTGATGAAGAAAGCGTGCCTTTAGTTACAGAATTATTCAGCAATTTCCCCAATCCTTTCAATCCCATGACCACGATAAGATTTAATCTAGCAAAATCTGATGATGTATTTATCGAAATTTTTAATTTAAGAGGACAAAAAGTCAAAACTCTTATTAACGAATTTAAGGATGTCGGAAACCATAGTGTAGTCTGGAACGGAACAGATGCAAATGGGCTTTCTGTCAGTAGTGGTTTGTATTTTTATCGAATGGCGACTAGCGATTATTCATCTGTTCGGGCTATGATGTTGTTGAAATAGATGTTTTGTTTATAGATAACATGATTAATCCCCCCCCTACCCCCCACATTTATGGGGGGGGGATATATAGTTATTTACCGTCGTTGCGAGGTCTCTTCTTGCAATCACTCACGAAGCAATCTCCGTGTCACTATCACCCACGCCCGTCGTTGCGAGATCCCTTCTTGCAATCACTCACGAAGCAATCTCCGTGTCACTATCACCAACGCCCGTCGTTGCGAGGTCTCTTCTTGCAATCACTCACGAAGCAATCTCCGTGTCACTATCACCAACGCCCGTCGTTGCGAGATCCCTTCTTGCAATCACTCACGAAGCAATCTCCGTGTCGCTATAACCCACGCCCGTCGTTGCGAGGTCTCTTCTTGCAATCACTCACGAAGCAATCTCCGTGTCGCTATCACCCACGCCAGTCATCGCAACGACGAGCAGAGGGGGGAATTACTCAAAATTCGCTATGATGAATAAAAAAAATCTCATACCTTGGGAAAATTACTCTCTGGCAAAAAGAGTATACCTTGTTAGTTATTGCCTTGATGCTGATATAGTTTTTCTAAAGACGATATTATGTAAAGACGATATTTTGATAGGTGTTGATCAAGGCACGGAGGTATTATTAAAAAACAATTTATATCCTGATATTATTGTTGGTGATTTTGATTCTTTTTCTTTAAATAAAAATATTTTACCAGAAAAATGTCTGATTTTAGAATTAAATCCAGATAAAGACGAGAGCGATTTAGAATATGCTGTAAACTTATTTTATGAAAAGATAAATATCGAGATAATCATCATAAACAATTTACAAGGGAGGATAGACCATATCCTTTCTGTCGTATATTTACTGGAAAAAATCGAAAACGGATGCATTCAAAATGCTGAACAAGAGGTCTTTTTAATAAATAAAAATTTTGAGCGGGAGCTTCCAATAAATTCCACAATTTCATTAATCCCAATTTCAGAGGAAGTAAAAAGTATTTTTACTGAAGGCATGCTGTATAGGCTTGCTAATGAGACGCTTTATAGAAATGAAACAAGAGGTCTTAGTAACAAAAGTGTTGACAAAAAAATTAAGATTAAATTTATTGTCGGAAAAATGTTAGTTGTAATAAACAAAAGGATTCTATGATGGAAAAAAATGAAACTAATAACAATCATATCGAAAATCAACAGCTTGAAAAAGACGGTGTTGATGAGATAAAAAGTTATGAATACTACGAAAAAGAACTCGAAAGAGTTATGACTGAGCTTGAAGATGGAAATCTTGATACCCTCGATAAATTGATTGAAAATTTTGAGTATGGCACTAAAATGATAGAAAAATGCGAACAAATCTTAAAAAAAGCAGAGTTGAGGATACATAAAATATCGAAAAAAGATTGATGAAATATCTTTGAAGTTATGATTGAAAAAATAAAATTAAAACTTGTTTTTGATTATATATAAAGGAGCTTATAATGGAAGATATTAGATTATATGATATTGTAACAGAAAATGGTTTAAACCTCAATGTTAATGAGCTGAAAAAATTTATGAACCAAAAAGTAAAAATTGTATTGATAATAGGAGTTATTTATGACCACTAAAGCTTTTTTCATAGATGCTGATTTAGAATCAAGAGCATCTGCCGTATTAAATGGAATAGGTATTAATCTACAAGACGCCATTGTAGACTATTTAAATAAGATTGTCCAGAGCGACGAAACCCAAATCATTGCAGAATTAAAAAAAGAACACCAACCAGAAACAAAAAAGGTTATGACTCTAAATGATTTACCAAAAGAAGAGAGGGAAAGAAGGCTAAAAATCATACATACAAAAGGACCTACTTCCGAAGCTCTCGGCATTTTAAAAGGGATGGTTTGGATGGCTGATGATTTTGATGACCCGCTTGATTGTATGAAGGAATACATGGAATGAAATATCTACTTGATACTCACACTTTGATATGGTGTTTTACAGAGTTTGAATCTTTGTCAAAAAATGTAGTAGATATAATCAGTGACCCTGAAAAAACTAAATTTATTAGTATTGTCTCATTTTTTGAAATAACAATAAAACTTAAAATCGATAAACTAAATATTGGTATCAGTTTAGATGACTTATTTAAACTTGCTAAAAATAGAAATTTTGTGATGTTACCTATAAAACAAAAACACTTAAATGTCTATCTAACTCAAATATCTTTCCACAAAGACCCTTTTGATAGATTGCTTGTAGCTTCTGCAAAGTCTGAAAACCTTGTTCTCATCACCTCAGATAAAGATATTCATCAATATGATGTTGACTGGATTTGGTGAGCATGCTTGTTGCGACAGAATATATTCTGTCAAAACTTATGTCAGCTCACTCTGTATCCTCTGTGGTTAAAAACTTATGACAATTTACTTTCTTATCTTCGGTTGATTCTACTTGTAACTCAATCCCCTCTGTGTCTTCTCTCAAAATCTCTGTGTTAAAAAATACCTGATTTTGAAAAAAGACTTGACAAATACACTTTCTTTTTTTATTCGACACATAAAAAATATGGAGTATATATGAAAATAAAAAACAAACTCTTTCTTATTTTGTTGACAGTCTTTATTATGCTGTCTTTTGGCTCTTGTAGTGACAAAAAAACTACAGAGCCAGACAATATTAAGGTCGGCGACATCATCCAGTTTGGGACATATAAATGGCGAGTATTGGATATACAATCTGGTAAAGCATTGGTGGTGAGTGAGAATATACTTGAATTTAGGCTATATCATCATGAAATGGGGGCTATCACTTGGGCTGATTGTAGCCTTCGTGATTATCTCAATGGAGAATTTTACAATTCGAGTGCTTTTAGCAATGCTGACAGAAATAGGATAGTCCAAGTGACCAATGTCAATGAAAACAATCAGTGGCATGACACAAATGGTGGTACAAATACCCTAGACATGATATTTCTTTTGAGCATTGCCGAAGTGGTGAAGTATTTTGGGGATAGTGAACAGCTGGCAAATAGACCATCTGGGGTTCCTTGGATTAATGACGAATACAATAACAATCGAATTGCGACTTTTAATGGATCGGTTGTTTGGTGGAGTTTGCGTTCGCCTGGTCTCATGACTTATTTAGCTAGTAATGTGCATTACGATGGTTACATCAACCTAACTGGCAACCATGTCTACAGCTTCTTTGGCGGAGTTCGTCCAGCTTTATGGCTAAGTCTGTAATCTAAAATCTAGCAGCGTAGCGGCAAAATTTTTTTTGAAAAAGAGCTTTTCGAATTATGCTGTAGCAGAAATCTCCGATTTCAAAATCCGTAGCAGAAATCTCCGATTTCAAAATCCGTAGCAGAAATCTCCGATTTCAAAATCCGTAGCAGAAATCTCCGATTTCAAAATCCGTAGCAGAAATCTCCGATTTCAAAATCCGTAGCAGAAATCTCCGATTTCCTACATTAAGCCAATCGGAGATGACAGGCTACTCCGCTTCGCTTCACCGTGGCGGTAACTTCAAAACACTCCCTTCTTCTCTGTGTTAAAAAGAAGTTACAAACAAGAGTAACAAATCAGAGGAACCATCATTTCCGCCCTGCTCATACCTCCATGAAAACCTATCATTTCTTTATATTTTTCTTCATAAACATTATCTATCATCACATAATTATCTTTCATTATTAAGATTTCGTCCCCCAGCCTATCGTAGATTTTAGGATTTATTTCACCTATACCAAGTAAAGACCTTTCCAATATATCATTCATTGTAAATCTATCACAATACTCGCCCAATTGCTCTTCTACTGCTTTGATAAAATATTTTAATTTTGCTGGTCTGACATAACAAAATGGTGTTCGAGGCTCTCCGCAAAGTGGCAATATCATACAATCTTGTATATCCGGATAATCAGAAATATGCAGAACAGTATCCTTAGTAGTGTCAATCAAACCATGATCGGCTGTGACGATAAACAAAGTTTCTGTATCTTGAGCATATTTAAACAAATCATCAAATAAGGCATCAAGTTTTTTTAAAAAATCTATACATTCGTGAGAATTTATCCCAAAAATATGTGCTAAATCATCAAATTGCGGTAGATAAGCAACTATCATCTCATGTTCTGGAGCATCAAATATCTTTTTTTTTATCAAGGTAAAAGACTCTTCTATGTTATTATACCCTTTTTTCGGTGTTGTTCCATAACAAAATCTTGAAAAAGCAGAATTAATAGTTGTTTGTGGTGTGATAGCAAATAGACCTTTTTTATTAAATTTTTGTTGATTATCCAATCTCTCCCATTTTTGAAAAAAGGTCTCAAAATTATATATATCTTGTATATCAACACCCTCATCAGCGAAAACTTTTTCTGTAAAGCGAGCCTTAAAAGGCAGAGAAATTCCAGCTGTAGCCAATTCTCGAAAATACATGAACCAACCTGTTAATCCATGTTGTAAAGGGGCTAAACCACTCAATAGTGCAGTCAAAGCAGACGAGGTAGTTGTAGGAAAAACAGAAGTGATTTCTCTTTCTAAATTCTTGAAAATCAATGAATCCCTTCCATGAGTCTCTAAAAAACTCATACCCAATCCGTCAACAACTATAAATACGAGTTTCTTATGGTCACATATTGAAAAATTTTCAAGTGGAGAATAAGCTGTATTCATATCATAATAGCTCAGTATTGAGCTTATTAAATTTACTAAACTTCCTTTTTTATAATCTGGATATATCATAATATTTTATCAAAACATAATTTTTAACAATTCGTTACTCGATATATTGTAAAAATATTCTTCAGCAGGATATTTTGCCAGCAGAGTAAATATATCATCATAACTATGAGGTATATTTTGAAATTTTCTTTCAAAAGCATCCAAATCCTGTGCACTAAAAAAATCCCCAAAAAAGGTTAATTCCTCTATATATCCATTTTTTACTATCATAGATACCTGTAGATTTCCACCTTTGGTCTGAATAGAATTTGTGTATGTATACTCCCTAGTTCGTCCTTGATTCCATTCCCATGTTCCATATTTTCGTTCTATGAGCTTATTAATAGCTATTTTATCTTTATCTGTCATTTCATAGAGTTGTGAATCTGGATACTGAAGACAGATATGTTCAATCAATATTGATGTAAAATCCGTGATACTCATGTAGATTGGTAAATGTGAGGAAACATTGGTAACTCTGGCTTGGACAGATTTTACAGCTTTATCATTAAATTTTGCAGGATTTACATTTAATGCATTTGATATATCTTTTAAATTGGACATATATAGTATTGTGCCATGCTGTAATAAGTCATTATTTCTGATATATTTTGCATTTCCAGAGAATTTTTTACCTTCTATAGTCAAATCATTTCGACCCTCAAGTTTGGCATTCACTCCTAAATCTTGTAATACTTCTATGATGGGTTTTGTATATTTTTCAAATCCTGTTTTATCAAAAGAATCTTCTGGCATATCAGAATAATTCCTTATGATAAAGCAAAAATTGAGATTCCCAATATCATGAAAGACAGCGCCACCACCAGACATTCGCCGAACTACCGGTATATTATGCTCTTTTACATAATCTAGATTTATTTCTGCCAAAGTATTTTGCTTTCTTCCCACTATGATAGAAGGCGAATTTTGATAAAGATAAAAAATATCACTATCAAAATTGTCCAATAAATACTCTTCAGCAGCTATATTAAAATATGCATTAAAGGTTTGACTATTTATGATTTTCATATTTTATCCTGATTTATTATTGCTTTATATATGTTATTCCCCTCAACATCAATCCCTACATAACAAGGAAAATCTTTTACTTCAAGTTCATAGATTGCTTCTGTTCCCAAGTCTTCCCAAGCTATACAACGGCTTTTTAATACTGTTTTACCATACAAAGCACCAGCTCCACCTATAGCAACAAGATAGATCCCTTTGTGCTGTTTTATCAATTCTATCACTTCTATGCTTCTATTACCTTTGCCTATCATGCACCTCAACCCATTTTGAAATAATATATCTGTGTAACTATCCATTCTACTTGATGTGGTAGGCCCACAAGCTCCGATAGGAAAACCTTCCTTGGCTGGAGTAGGTCCACAATAATAAAGACAATTTTTATCAATCTCAAAAGGCAAAGTGTCTCCAGCTTTTAAATAGTCCGACATTCTTTTATGTGCAGCATCACGAGCTGTTAACAATTTACCACTTAAAAATAGTTTTTCTCCCACTCTCAGAGATAAAATCATCTCATTAGTAAATGGTAATTCTATATATTTTTCTATCATAAATTCTTTCTCATATTATAGATTTTCACAAAACATTATCGTATTTACTGTTTTTTTTTGTATGTCATTTAGTGGTTTTAAAATACCATTCGTAAGAAGACTACCTAAGATTCTTGTTTTAATATCATTGCTCTCTATACAATTTCTACATATTTCATAACATAAATCTTGCTTATGTGAGGGATACTGAGACTTGCTAATTTCATAAATTTCCTCACTTAATTTTTTATTCAAGCCCAATATTTCATCTGGAACATTTGGTAAAATAGCCAGAAAATCATCTTTAGAAATAGTTGATACTATTGTATTTAAATTAAAGAGAGGTGTATTTTGTGTAGAATTGTCAGGCTTCTGCGACAACAATAAACCTGAAGTTAATAGCTCATCAAATCTATCATGATTGTCATTGTTGTATAAAACTCTACCAGTTATATAGTCATAGAGAAAAGAGTATTTATGTAACAAAATCTGACCGAAATTTTCTTTTCTGGAATCAAAATTTGTATTATAAAGCCATACAGATAAATTGTATACATCATCTGGCCCAAAGGCAATATCCATTTCACCATTTGATTCGTATTGTGCTTCATCATAGCTTAAATCATAATCATTTTTTATTGAAGCAAAGTAAATATTTTCACTATCATCACATCTTTTCACGAAATGCTTTATTATGCTTTCATTGTATTCAGGATTTTGAAATTTTTTACATAAAGCAAAGGTTATGACTGACCATAAAAGAACATTTAAATCTTTCTGTGGAGTTATAATGCATGGTTCATGATTTTTCTCAATACTATCTTTAACCGCATTCTGAAATATATTCCATGCTTCTTTTATGATCATTGGTATATATGTGTCGCATATTATTGTAGCATATTTAGAATAAATACTATGTCTTTTTTCACAAACTTCTTTTGAAAAATCTGATATAAAAATGTTTGTTTGATATTTTTCATCTGCTACTTTTTCCATAAAACCGTTATCTTCAAGATATTCTATTTCTTCTCTTATTAAATTAATATTCACACCTATTGAATCTGCTATTTCGGATATACTTTTAACATTGTGATATGCCGAGTAAAGCACATTCTGTGTCAGTAATTTGGTTAATTTGTAATCTATTTTAAGTCTATCTTTACCCATAAAACCAGTATAATACATATTTACAAATTTTATAGGATTTATCGCTAATAGACCTTTTTCAGACATGTTAATACCTAATTTGTGAATATTATCATATTCACTGTCTTTCTTTGATACTTTTTTAAAGGTTTTAGTATACCTGTTTTTAGCAAATGTTCCATGATATGAACCCTAAATTGTCCACTAGAAAATACATTTTTACACATAACTCTGCATAAATCTTGTTTATGTTGAGGTTTATACTTTTTATTTATCTTAAATATTTCAGCATCAAGCTCTTTGCTTATACTTATCATTTCTTTTGGTACTGCTGGAAACAATTCTTTCAGTTTTTCTTCAGAATTGGTAGTAACTATATTATTTACATATTCGCTAGATCCATTGTTCTGAACCCTATTTTTCTTTGGGACTATATAATCTCTATCCAATAGTTTTAACAATTTATTTACATTTGCTGGTTCATTAATTATTTGATTATTGATAAGATCATTAAGTATGTCTATAGAGGAAAAAATACTGTCTATATTCTGGTATTTTCTATCGTCTAAATCGGAGAAAAACTGCCAAACTTTTATTTGATGGTAACTCATCCCAAGCATTATATCAATACTACTTTGGTAACTCTTGTTGCTCGCATTCATGTTATTACTTACTGATGCTATTGCTATGTTTTTACCTCCTTTTTTTTGTTTTACCATAAATTCCGAAAGGTCTTTCGATATATCTTCTATATAAAACATCTTCCAACATGAATATGTTATTATTGACCACATCAAAAAATTGAAATCATTGTGAGGAGAGTATATATTTGTATTTTTTATCGATCTATAATTTTTAAATCTATCTAAAAGCAATGGTATGTATTTATCTGAAATAATTTTAACATATTTGAGTAATACTGTTTTTATTTTTTCTTCTTGTTCTAAATTTATTTCGTTTATATAGATATTAGTCTGATATTTGTTATTTGGCATTTTTTCCATAAAGCCATTTTCTACTAGATGATGTATTTCATCTTCTACAAATGCAACGGGGACACTTAGTTCCTTCGCTATTTCTATTGATGATTTACCTATATGATATGCAGAATATGCAATATTCTGCGAGATTGTGTTGGAAAAAAAGAACTCCATATCTATCCCGTGTATGCTTAACTGACCAAATTGCTTCATGTTGGTAAAAATCTTTTTTTGTTTTTCTGTTGATTCGACATTTGACCTTAGTAGATTGTCTTTATTTTTTATATTATCTTTGATTTGATTTCTGGCTTCAAAAAGATGCCAACGAACCGTTCCCTGAGATAGATTGAGTCTCTTTGCTATTTCTGTTAATCTGAGCTTTTGAAAATAATGCATTACTACAATTTCTCTTTGATGTTTGCTTAGATAAGCTATTTCACCACGCAATCGAGCATAGATTTCATCCTTGTTTTCTTCTTCATAAATTGGAGTATGATTAAAATGGGCTAAATGCTGTTCTGAACTATATATCTCATTGAGAAATGAAGCAAATACATTGTTTGATATTCGGTAGATATAACTATTTACATTGTATACTTGTTCTACTTTCAATAGCGATGTATATACTTCAAATATTATCTTGGAAGTGAGATCTTCTGCCTGATCGATGTCCATTGTTTTCGATAAGGCAAAACCATAGATTTTTTTCATATAGTCTGTTATGATTTTGTCGGCTTTTTCTTTTTCCATTAAACTCAACTCCTTATCCATAATATCTATCAATAAAGTTCTCTCTTTTTTATGAATTACCATTATTTTTAACTAAAAAATATGATAAACATTTCTTTTGAGACATAATTTTTTTTATATTGTTTTTGTCAACACATATTTATAATTGCTGTTATTCACTATATTTGATGTTTTTTCATTTTTTTCCGTTTAGGAATTATGGCTTGATAGAAAAATCGTTGCGAGGACCCTTCCTTGAATCTCCCCCCCCTCCCGTCGTTGCGAGGTCCCTACTTGCTATCCTTCCGAAGCAATCTCCGTGTCACTCCCCCCCTCCCGTCGTTGCGAGGTTCCTACTTGCTATCCCTCCGAAGCAATCTCCGTGTCACTACACCCCCCTCCCCGTCGTTGCGAGGTTCCTACTTGCTATCCCTCCGAAGCAATCTCCGTGTCACTACACCCCCCTCCCCGTCGTTGCGAGGTCCCTTCCATGAATCTCCCCCCGAAGCAATCTCCGTGTCACTACCCCCCTCCCCGTCGTTGCGAGGCCCCTTCTTGCTATCCTGCCGAAGCAATCTCCGCGTCACTACCCCCTTCCCCGTCGCTGCC